>SKRY01000287.1 GCA_007118235.1 Candidatus Hydrogenedentota bacterium
CACGACGGCTCCTTCCTGCGGCTTCATCCCACGATCAGCGTCGTGACCAACATTGACGCCGAGCATCTCGAATACTACGGCACCCTGGACAATATCAAGCGGGCCTTTACCAAGTTCTGCAATATGCCGCCCTTCTATGGTCAGGCCATTGTGTGCCATGACGATCCCAACGTCCGGACCATCCTCCCGGAGATCGAAAGTGTGTGCCTCACGTATGGCCTGGAGGAGGATGCGTCGCTACACGCCAGCAACGTCCGCATGATCCGTGAAGAAGGACAAGGGAGCGCGGACCGGCGTCACGCGCCCAACCTTTACACGGAGTTCGATGTCACCAGCCACGACGATCGCTTCCGGGTGACGGGCCGGCTGGGCTCCATCCGCATGCAGGCCATGGGCGAGCACAATGTGCGCAACGCGTTGGCGGCCTGCGCCGTGGGCCTTTGTCTAGGGATGCGGTTCTCCCTTATTAGCGAAGGCCTTGAGTTGTACGACGGGGTGCGCCGGCGTTTGCAAGTGTGTGGCGAGCACAACGGCGTATTGGTGCTCGAGGATTACGCCCATCATCCCACGGAGATCCGCACGACGTTGGAGGCGGTGCGCTGGCTTGAGCCGCGCCGCATCATGGCGGTGTTCCAGCCGCATCTCTACAGCCGCACGCGCCACTTATACAGGGAATTCGCCGAGGCATTGCGCGGCGTGGACCGGTGCATCGTCACGTCGATCTATCCCGCGCGGGAGGAGCCCTTGCCGGGGGTGGACAGCGGTCTCATCGTGGACGCGGCGCGCGCCAATGGAACGGCGCTGGTGGAGCTTGTCAATGACATGCATGACGCGCCGGGGATGCTCGCGCCGGTCCTGGAGCCCGGCGATTTGGTCCTCATATTGGGCGCGGGCAACATCAATCAGATTGCGGAACCCTTGCTGGAGGCCTTGCGTGAACGATGATGCATTACAGCGTTCCCTTCCGAGGCGTGCTGGACGCCACGATCCAGCGGCGGGGGCTGGCGGCTTCGAGTCTGCTCTTTGGTCTGCTGCAGATTGCGTTGTGCGCGGGGTTTATCATTATGCTGGTGTGCCTGTTCCTTTATTTCGTGGAGGAATCGACGTACTTCCGGGTGAGCGACATACAAATCAGCGGGACCCGCGGTTTGGATGTGGAACAAATAGAGCGGCGGGCGGGCGTGGCGCTGGGAGATAACATGAGGGGACTCGACGTGGCCGAGGCCGAGGCGCGGCTTAACGCAATGCCGCGGGTCCGGCAAAGCGAGGTGATCCGGCACTTTCCCAACCTCGTAACCATAGATATTGAAGAGCGGATTCCCATAGCCGGAGTGCAAATGCCGAACTCGATAGCGGAAATCGACAGCGAGGGTGTGGTGGTGCGGGAACTCAAGCCCCACGAACTGCATGTGGGGCCGCTTATCAGCGCGGAGCCGGGACAATGGATCGCGGCGGTGGGGGAACGGATTGAATCGGCGAGGCTCCAGGCGGGGCTCGATGTGTGGCGCAGTTTCGCGGCCACCGCCTTGGCCGCCGAAATGACCGTAAGCGAAATCTGGGTCAGGGAGGTAAACGATATTCGGATGTTCTGTGACGAATTACCGTTCGAGATTCGTTGGGGCCGGGGGGATTTTGAAACGCAAGCCCGCCGCTTGGCCGCGCTGTGGAAGGAACGGGGCGGCGAACTGGATTGTGAATACTATCTCGACCTGCGGTGGGGCAAGGACGTAGCCTGTTGGTGACCACAGCGCGGGTGTTCCGCGCTTGAACAAGTTTATGGAAAGGTGGTGCAGCATGGACGAATCGGTTGACAACGCGAACGTGGAAAATGAGGGAGCCAAGAACGGCGTGGTGAGAGCGGATGAAGGAGGGTTGCGCTCGTTCGCTGAGCAGGCCGTAATCAAGGTCTGCGGCATTGGAGGCGGCGGAGGAAATGCGGTTGATCGAATGATTCATGAAGGTCTCCAGGATGCGGAGTTCATCGTAATCAATACGGATGCGCAAGCTCTGAAGCGATCGCCAGCCGCGATTCGGCTTCAGATCGGCGCCGAAATCACCGGCGGACTTGGTTCGGGCGCGGATCCCGAAATTGGCCGGCAATCGGCTCTGGAGGACAGGGAGCGCATCGCCGAGGTGCTCGAAGGGGCTGACATGGTCTTCTTGACGGCGGGCCTTGGCGGCGGAACCGGCACCGGCGCCGCGCCCATCGTGGCCGAAGTCGCCCGGGAGAGCAAGGCGCTGACCGTGGCCATCGTCACGCTGCCGTTCGACTTTGAAGGCCCAAAACGGCAGAAGAACGCGTACGCGGGGCTTGCCGCTCTCGAGGAACATGTGGATACGCTCATCGTGGTGCCCAATGACCGGGTGATAGAGTATAGCCCGGAGGACATGAAGATCGCGGACGCGTTCCGTCAGGCGGACGAAGTCTTGCACAACGGGGTGCAAAGCATCACCGAACTCATCCAGTTGCCCGGAAGAATCAACGCGGATTTCGCCGATGTGCGCACGGTAATGCGTGCGCGGGGACGCGCCCTGATAGGCATCGGTATTGGAAGACGCGAAGAGCCGCGCGATGGGGACGGGGGAGAACCCAGCCAACGCAAAGGCTCCGATAGGGCCATCGTGGCGGCGAGAGCGGCCATTGACTGTCCTCTGCTTGAGCAGTCCGATATTACGGGCGCAACGGAAGTATTGGTGAATATCATTGGCGGACAAGACATGGGCATACACGAGGTAAACAAGGCCGTGAGCACCGTGCGGAACGCCGCGCACCCCGAGGCGAATGTCATCTGGGGAGCCGTGTTCGACGATGACGAACAGCCGGAATTGCGGGTGACCGTCATTGCCGCTGGATTCGAGGACATTGAGGAACCCGCGGAACCAGAGGAGGCTAGCGCCACGCAGGCGGCCTTCTCCACGGGACCGGAAGCGGAAAAGGAAGTCTCGAAAGAGTACGTGTTCACCCTGGAGGAGGTCCAACTCTCCGGTGAACCGCCGCAAGCCGAGGAGACCACCGAGGTTTTCGTGGGCGCCGGGGTAGGAGATTCCTCAACAGAGCAACAGGAGCTTGATATAAGAGAACCGGCATTCCGGCGCCACCGCAAGAGCCCGGTTCAAGGCCGGAAGGAGGCAGCGGCGCCTCCCGCGAATCGGCCCCGGAAGACGGAAACAGCGGCGCATGAGCCGCACCACGCCCCGAGCGAAAACGCCGGGGAGCAAGTGGGAAGCCTTCGCGCCCGGCGGGAAGAGCCGGCGGAGCGCCGTGTGCGGGACAGCGCCCAAAACGGAGCACAAGCCGAACCTCCCCGGCGCCAGCAGCACAAAGCAAACGAAGAACCCGGGCAAACCGAGCTGGAGCAACAATCGGCCGAACCCAAGAGGGTAACGAAACGGATGGCCGGTTTCATGGCTAACCGGGCCAGCCGCCGCAAGCCTCGGGACGCCGAGTAATTGAGGAGTTGCGCGCACGTGTCACGTTGACGGCGCATTTAGGGATTATCCCCTTGGCCTCCCGTAACATGAGGAGGCCAAGGGGATTCTTTTTCGCCAGAGTGTGTTGGCGATTCGCACCAGCAACTACAGGAGCATCGCGCGCCGCGCGCTGAAGCTATCAGCCGCCTTTCACGCCTTTGGCGATGCGGTCGCCAATTTCTTTGTCAATGTTGCGCCAGTATTCCAATGCGCGCTCTAGGACGGGTTCCGTTACGCCCTTCTTGAGGTGTCCGACAACGTTGGACACCAGCCGGTCACGCGCCGCATCGTCCATGACCTCACGCACCAACGTACCGGCCTGTCCCCAGTCGTCATCGTCCTTGCGCGGGGTGTAGGCGGCGCGGATGAACTCCCCGCTCGCCCCCCAGACCTCCGTCTGCGGAAAACGCGCGGCGTCAGCTTCCGGGCCGCCGGCCGCCCTGCGCGGTGGCATCACATACAGGCGGCTCATTGGCTATCAACTACAGGACACACGGGCACCCAGGTTCCACATCAAATTCGCCGGTCCGTGGTCCAAAAGTGGGAGTAGGTGCAGAGGCGCCGCACAGCGCATGGCGTTTCCGCCTCCAATACCCGTAGTGGCGTCATTGCTCGGAATCGGGTGACGGCTTCCTTCGGATTAGGATGGCGCAATCGCCGGAATAGGCATTCCAAAACAATACAAGACACCATGCCCGACAACGACACCGATTTAGACACTTATTACACCACTTCGGCAATATACTTTTTCTTTAATAACCGCCAGAATACCACAACAAAGGCGGTTAAAGGAATAGCAAGCATCATACCGAGGATGCCACCGAGCGCGACACCCCAGAAGAAGACCGCGAAGATGATGAGGGCCGGATGTAGACCCGTACGATTACGCATTATTCTCGGTGTGAGAATATAGCTTTCGATTGTCTGAACCACACCGAATACGGCCAGCGCCAGCGCCACTGTCAAGATGCCTCCATCCTCGCAGAAATAGGCCAGCGGCAGTGCAACGCCGAGCCCCACGATGCTCCCCAGGTAGGGGATAATGTTGAGCAGCCCCAGTGTCATCCCGATAACAACACTATAAGGAAACCCAATCAGAGCAAACCCTATAACAAAAAGTACGCCCTGGGCCAAGGCGATGATGATCTGGCCACGGAAGAAGGTTAGGAGGATGCCGATGAACTGATCGAACAGGTAGATAACGTCTTCTCTGGTTTCCTCCTTCAGAAACGGCAGAAATTCACCAATCTGCTTGGCTTCAAATGGTTTCGCCATGAGAAAGAAGGCTAAATAGAGGGGAAATACCGCCCAGCCAAACAATCCCGTCACGGACTGAAACATCTGAGCAATGGGCTGCGACATGCGCTCCCACGAAACCCGGAGCACCGTGGCCGCCATTTCCCCGGGGTTATCCAGCAGGTTGGAAAACTCGGACATCAGTCCGTACTTCTCCAGCAGTGCGGCAACTTGCGGCCAAAGAGACCGGCCCGACTCACGTATGGCATTGAACATGGATGGCAAGTCTTCGAACAGCAGGAGCAATTGATTGATGGCAAAGACGGCGGCAAACCAGAGCGCGACTCCCAGCGGAATGAGCGCGGAAAGGAAAAACAGCGTCAGCCCCCCCGCCTGGGAGCCTCGGCAGACCTTGACCAGCCAGCTGTAATACGGCCGTAACAACATCGTCAGGATACCCGCAACCACGGGTGGCAACAATACATTGTGAAAAGCCCCAACAAAGCGCGCTATCCCCCACACGAGTGTAGTCAACACCGCCACCAAAACCAATACTGCTAGCAGCGTGATTGCGGCGGCAACGGTCGTACGTTGTCTTTGGCTCAGTTCGAGTTCCTTCAACATCATATCTTTCGGGTTAGTTTCTTATTAACGTCATCTTTATATGCCGAACAATGGTCATATGATTTCTTCATGACACCTTTGGGCGGCGACATCGTGGTATAAAATCCCTGCGCGCATTCTCCCACAAAGCCGATATTCACAAAGCATCGAGCTGTTTTCGGCACGCATATCCGGGGATTTTTCTGTATAACACCCCTCTGCTTCTTCTTCACAGATCGTCCACGGGCCCCAATCGCCGCTAGGCCCAACAGCCGAGTTGCAGGCGGCGTTGCTTCTTCGGAAACGCGCCTGAACCCGGCTGCTTGGGCCTATTCTATGACCTCCGCTTTAGGTCTATGGCGAATTTAACGCTCTGGAACGCACGGATCGGAACATCGGGCGCCGTGCGCTGAAGCTATCAGCCGCCTTTTACGCCTTTGGCGATGCGGTCGCCAATTTCTTTGTCAATGTTGCGCCAGTATTCCAATGCGCGCTCTAGGACGGGTTCCGTTACGCCTTTCTTGAGGTGTCCGGCCACGTTGGACACCAGCCGGTCCCGCGCCGCATCGTCCATGACCTCACGCACCAACGTACCGGCCTGTCCCCAGTCGTCGTCGTCTTTTCGCGGGGTGTAGGCGGCGCGGATGAACTCACCGCTCGCCCCCCAGACCTCCGCCTGCGGAAAACGCGCGGCGTCAGCTTCCGGGCCGCCCTTCGAGTTCGGCGCGTACACGGGGTCGGACACATTCTCGACCCGCATCGCCCCGTCCTTGCTGTAGGCGTGCACGGGGCATTTCGGCTTGTTGACCGGGATCTGCTTGTAGTTGACCCCCAGGCGGGCGCGGTGGGCATCCGCATAAGAGAAAAGACGGGCGAGCAACATCTTATCCGGGCTGGGTCCGATGCCCGGCACGAGGTTGTTCGGTTCGAACGCCGCCTGCTCGATCTCGGTGTGATAATCAGCCGGATTGCGGTTCAGCGTCAGCCGGCCGACCTCGTGCAGCGGGTAGTCCGCATGCGGCCACACCTTGGTGAGGTCGAACGGGTTGAACCGGTAGGTCTCGGCTTCATCAAACGGCATGATCTGCACGTTCAGCGTCCAGGTCGGGTAATCACCGCGCTGAATCGCCTCGAACAGGTCGCGCTGGTGGTAGTCCGCATCGTCACCGGCGAGCCGGTCGGCCTCTTCTTGCGTTAGGAAATCGATGCCTTGGTCCGTCTTGAAGTGATACTTAACCCAGAAGCGCTCACCTTTGGCATTGACCCACATATAGGTGTGACTCGAGTAGCCGTTCATGTGCCGCCACGTCTTGGGAATCCCGCGATCGCCCAGCAGCCACGTGACCTGATGTGCGGACTCGGGCGACAAGGTCCAGAAGTCCCATTGCATGTCATGGTCGCGCAGGCCGTTGTCCGCCCGGCGCTTCTGGGAGCGGATGAAGTGCTGGAACTTCATCGGGTCACGGAGAAAGAACACGGGCGTGTTATTGCCCACCATGTCGTAGTTGCCCTCGGTGGTGTAGAACTTCAAAGCGAAGCCGCGCGGGTCACGCCACGTGTCGGGGCTGCCGCG
>SKRY01000433.1 GCA_007118235.1 Candidatus Hydrogenedentota bacterium
CATGACCTCGCGGTGGGGGTGGCGCAAGCCGAGACTATTGATTTTCAGGGCATTCAAAGCGCAAACTACCATGCAATGGAGTTGGCGGTGCAAGAGCTGGATCCCGCTCCGGACTGCGTGCTGGTGGATGGCTTCGTTCTGCCATCGTGCCCGATACGGCAAGTGCGCATCCGAGGGGGGGATCGCCTTTCCATGTCCATAGCGGCGGCGTCCATCGTGGCGAAGGTTACGCGCGACCGCCTCATGGTAGAGTTGGAGAAGAATTATCCAGGGTATGGATTCGCGCGAAACAAGGGCTATCCCACGGCGGAGCACGTAGCCGCCCTGCGCACGCTGGGGCCTTGCCCCGCGCACCGGCGGAGTTTCGCTCCGGTGGCGGCGGCCGTGCGTCAGCACGGCGCGGGCCATTCCGTGTGCGGCGATCTCAAGGATACGGTATGATTCGAATGGCATTGTGCGGCCTAACGGTGCTTGCGGTGTTCGTGGGCTGCGCGTATTTGGACCGAAGCGCCCCCTTCATAGGTCCGCCGCGCATGGAGCCCGCGGACCGGGCGGAGGCGATGAACCACTTTCTGCTCGGGATGATGCATGAGGCGGGTGGACGTCTTGAGGAAGCCGCCGCCACCCTGGAGACGGCGACCGCGTACGATTCGCGCAATCCAGGGCTTTACGTAAGCCTCATGCAAATCTACTTCCGGATGCAGGCCTATGAGGACGTGGCCCGGACCGGGGAACGCGCCGTGGAGTTGGAGCCCGGCGACCCGAGCCTATGGGTGGTGCTGGGGGGCGCCTACCTCCAACTCGGACGCTACGAAGCGGCCGCCGAGGCCTTCCGAGAGGTCATCCACATTGACCCGGATAGTCCCCTCGGTTATGAAGCCCTCATCTTGGCCGAGGAAAACACCAATGACTTGGTGGCCACCCTGGACATCTACGACAAGCTCATCGAAATGAGCCCGGATTCGGCCACGCTGCATCTTCAGCGCGGCCTCAACCTCATCCGAATGGACAATCCCAAGGAGGCGCGGGAGAATCTGGCGAGGGCGCTTGAGCTGGATCCCACGCTTCTGCGAGCCCGATATCTGCTGGGCGTGGCGCATCTCGAGGTGGATGACAATGAGGCCGCCGTCGATCTGCTTTCGACATTGGTCAGTCAATCTCCCACCTATCAAGGCGCGCCCGAACACCTGGCCGCCGCATTGACCCGGACAAACCGCCTGCCCCGCGCCATGCAAGTGCTCAATATCCTTTTCGCACGGGGGTACGCGGAGCCGCGCCACCATATTCAGGCCATGTACCTCAACCTTCGCGGCGGGCGCTACGTCGCGGTGGAGCGTGTTGAACCGCCGGAAGAAGCGCCCATCCTCAGTCAGTTGTTCCGCGCCTTGGGGCGCCGCGGCCGTGGAGCGCCTTACGAGGACCTGGTCCGCGAACTGGACACGATCGATGGGAACCTTCGGGAGGAAGTCAACACCTTCCTTCACGATCTCTTTTACCTCTATGGCGCTCACGACACCGCCGCCTATTTCAAGACCGAGCTTCGTTCCTTGCATAAGGACGGCGCCTCCAGCCGGGTGACGGAGATGCTCTTGGCGCGCTGCCTCATCGCCCTGGATCAGTTGGACGAGGCGCTCTATACCCTTCACGTCACCTTGCGCGCGCATGGACCGGACGCCGCGCTCCACTACTACCTGGCTTCCATCTATAAGGCGCAGGACGAACTTCGCAGCACCGAGTATCACCTCAAGGCGGCCCTGGAGCTGGATCCCGACAACCCCGAGTACATGAACTTCCTTGGATACCTGTATGCCGAGGAGAACATGAACCTGGAGGAAGCGCGGGAACTCCTTCAGCGGGCGCTCAAGCTGGATCCCGGCAATCCCTATTACCTGGATAGTCTGGGGTGGGTATACTACCGCATGGGCGACGCCGGCCGCGCCATTGAGCTGATTCGTCAGGCCATTCGCAACATGAACACGGATGACGCCGTCCTACGCGACCATCTCGGCGACGCCTATCTGCTTCGCGGGGACGTGGACCGGGCCATTGGCGAATGGGAGCGGGCCTACCGGTTGGATCCGGAACTCAACGGCGTAAAAGAAAAGCTCAAGAAATACCAAGACGAAATGAACGGCCGCTGAGCCCGATCATTCCGCCGGAACCGCCGGACTGTGTTTCCCTCAACCGGCCCCGCCGCCATCGGCCTCGTGGGGCGGCGCCAACGGCACGGGGACGCCCCGGCGCAGGATCAAGATATGTTCCCCATCGCTGATGGCGAGCGTCTGACGTTCGGGGTTGAATTCCTGAAGCCTCCATTCGTCATATAGGACGTCGCCCAAGGTAAGACGGCCTTCCTCCTCGCTTCCGTCCGTGTAGTGCAGTCTCATGGAGAACCAACGTCCACGATGCTCCACCCCCACCATGCCCCGGAGTTCCGCGAGGATATGTTCCCTTTGGGGCGCTTCTTCAACGAGTTCCTCTTCCTCGTCCATCACGTCCTCGGTCTCGGCCGTTGGTTCCTCTTCGACGGGTTCACCCGGCTCCCCCGCGGGTTCCGCCTCTTCCTCAAGGCTGGCCACGAGGGCGGGATCCGGTGTTTCCAACGTGAACGACTCGATGGCCGCGTCCATGGGGCGGCGGTTCGCCGAGGCGACCACCCGATAGGCGCCCGGCTCAAGCCGGTACCTCAGCGCGGCCTCCTCGCCAGGGGGCAACACCACGCGGGGGATGCGGCCGCCTGGCCCGGCAGACTGCATAAGCGCGGCGTCCACGGCGCGCGGTTCGCTCAAATCGCGCCACATTCCCCCCTCAAGCTGTTCCTCAAGCAGAAAGTTGTAGGCGTTCGGCTGCCGGGAGCCCGGGGCAAGAAGAAGCGTGCGATAGCCCGTGTTCTCAAGCGTGATGACCGTGGCGTAGTCAAAGCGGCCGCCGTGCGCCTGAAACTCGGCGTCATACGCAATGACGGGCTCGGGGCGCAACACCCCGGCGAAATCCGTCAGTATCAACGCGAGGCCCGCCACGACGGCGAGAATGGCCATGGGAATCGCCGGGCGCAACCAGTTGAAATCCCACAGCCCAATGGAGCCGCCCAAACCGAGAAGCACCATGCCCGCGATGTAGAGGACCAAGCCTGGGCTGAACAAACCGGCGTCAGCAAACAGCTCACCCAAAGGGCCGGGATGATAAAGTAGGAAGGTGTGCAGATAGATCGCCGCCGCCAGCGAACCCAGCACGCCCGCAGCCAACAGCAGCGCGCTGCGCAGGGCGGGCATCGGAATAAACGCCAACACCGCTACAGACGCGCCAAGCAGCAACGGTCCCGTCAGGAGCCAGTGATTGGATATGTCCACGCCAATGACGTCCGAGAAGATCCCCATGACATTCTGACCGTCCGCCACGGGGAGAAAGGGCGCCGCGACAAGGAACGCGGCCGCCATCCAAGCGAGGCCGGCGTCCAGACGTATTCCAGCAAAGGATGGTATCGTCCACTCCGTTTCTTCGGCCGTGGCGGCCGCGAGGGGAGGCACGCCGGCTGTCTCCTCGCGTTGCGCGTCATCCTCGTCCGCTTGTGGAACATCGTTCGCGGTCCGCGCTCCCAGCGCTTTCGCGATCAGGGTCAGTTCGGCCCGCAAACTTTCCTCGCGCTGGGCCATGGCCTGTTTCGATTCCCCGTCCGGCTTCGCGCCGGTCTGATTCAGGATTTCGAGCGAGGTCTTCTGTCCGGCGTACAGTTGCTTAAGGCGGCCCCGGATATAGCGCAGCCACGCCTCGGTCCGCTGAAGCCGGGCTTCACACTCCCTGCGAACCTCCTCAAAGCCGTTGGAGCCGCCGCCATTATCCGCGCTGGCCCCCAGCCGCCGCGCTTCCTTGAGCCGCCGCTCCAGGCGTTCATGCTCGCTCAAGGCTTCGCGCAACGCCTTGCAGTAGTTCGCCGCCAACGGCCCCCCGGGCTCCTCGGCCTGCGGAAAAGCGATTTGCGTCAAGTCATTGGGAATCTCGGCGAAATCCGCGTCGCGATACCCTCCGGCCATGTGGATATCCTCAAGCGCAAGCCACCCGCGCAGATTGACGCGCCGCCGCACGAGGACATCCCGCCGGGCCCGCAATTTGGCGGCCCGCGATTCGTAGTCCTCGAAGGACAAGTCTCCCACCCGCGCCGCCACATCCGCTTCGCTTAGCTTTTCCTCCACGCTCGCCAGTTCGATGGCGACTTCCATCAAGCGCTGACGAAGCAAATGGTCCAGCTTTTCGCGCGCCGCCTCGATCTCGGTGAGGCGCCCGAGGAGTTCGCTCTTGTTCGCACTGCGCTCCTCCCCGTCAGCGCCTTCGCCGGCGAGCTGTTCCAGCGCCGCGAGTTGACGCTCCACCTTCTTGTCCAAACTGTACAGCACCCGCAACGGCTCGAACACGTCAATCGGAACCGATTCCCCGGCTTCCACCTGGCCCAAGTCCGTCTCGGGCGGTTCGGGCGGCGGTTCAGGGGGAGCCGCTTCGGGGATTGCTTCACGGATTGCGCTCTTTCTCGGCGCCGGTTTGCGCAAGAACTCGGGGTGATCCCGGAGGTGGATCTCGCTCGCGCCTTCGGGGATCTCGCTGGCCTCGGGCACGCGGAGCTTCTGACGGCATGCCACACATTTCCCCGGACGGCCGTACATGGCCGGCGTTACCTTCATCTTCTTCCCGCAGATGCAGTATATTCGCAATCGCTTGCTCTTACCCTTCGCCATAACCATACTCCAACGTCTTCCGTCTTGTTGGACCCGCCATCCGGGCCGCGCCAACGTCCCTTATAGATTTATATCACATATTTAGCCGAAGTGACGAAGACTTGGAGAGGACTGTTGCATGAGAAGCCGAATCCCCCATGCGGAATACGCGTTTAATTCGCCTTCTTGGGCGGTGTTAACTGGCATGTCCCTTGCTCCATCCATGCTGTGTCTCTCACACATTGGAACCTCTGGTTCCGCCTGAATCCCCGGTTCTCCCCACCGGGGATTCTTTCTGCCTTACGAGATAATATCGGGTCCGAGGCTGTCTCTTGAAATCGGCGCGGGGATTGGTTCATGATCACGTCTGTCTTGGAAAGGGGGGAGGGAAACCCCGGCGGATGGCCGGCTGCGCGTTTCCCCAAAAAGTGTTCCGGGACCGGAGGCTGGGGAGGACCTCCGGCCCCGTGGGAGGGAAGGGTCTGAGACGGGGAGATCTCAGACCCGGGGGGATGGGTGGGCTGGCTTGGGGGAGCCAGCCCATCCCAGGGGGTCAACGCCACATTAGGCCGCTTGGGAGATGTGGCTATGAAAACTGAATTCGCTGTCTCCGGCGTCCACCGTCACGGTGGCGCCTTCGGTTACCCGCCCGTCCAGCAACTCCATCGCGAGCGGGTCAAGCACTTTGCGCTGGATGACGCGTTTCAAGGGGCGAGCCCCGTATACGGGGTCGTAACCCTGTTCCGCGAGCAAGTCGCGGGCCGCGTCCGTCAGCTCTATGCTGATCCGCTTCTCGGCCAGCCGTTTCGCCAGCCTCTGCAACTGTATATCCACAATCTGGCGGATAAGTTCCTTGCTCAAGGGGTGGAACACCACAATGTCGTCCACCCGGTTCAGGAACTCGGGCCGGAAGTGCTGCCGTAGCACGGCCATCACTTCCTTCACCTGCTCCTGCTCATCTCCGCCTACCGTGAACACCTCGCTGCCCAAGTTCGAGGTCATGATGACGACGGTGTTCTTGAAGTCCACCGTCCGGCCTTGGTTGTCCGTCAACCGGCCATCGTCAAGCAGTTGCAGCAAGATGTTGAACACATCGCTGTGCGCCTTCTCGATCTCGTCGAGCAGAATCACACAGTAGGGCCTGCGCCGAACCGTCTCGGTCAACTGACCGCCTTCCTCGTATCCAACGTATCCCGGCGGCGCGCCAATCAGCCTGGAGACGGCGTGCCTCTCCATGTACTCCGACATGTCGATGCGCACCATGGCGTCTTCGTCGTCGAACAGGAGTTCGGCCAGCGATCGCGCCAGCTCGGTCTTGCCCACGCCCGTGGGGCCAAGGAAGATGAAGGAACCAATCGGCTTCTCGGGATCCTTGATCCCCGCGCGGGCCCGGCGCACCGCATCCGACACCACGCGAACGCCTTCGTCTTGGCCGACCACCCGTTGCGCGAGCCGTTCCTCCATTTTGAGGAGTTTCTCCGCCTCGCCTTCCATCATCTTGCTGACGGGAATGCGCGTCCAGCTGGAGACGATTTTCGCGACGTGCTCCTCGATCACTTCCTCGTTCAGGAAACCTCCGTCCTTGCGAAGTTCGGCCAATCGCGCGTTGGCTTCGTCGAGCCGCCGCTGAAGGTCTCCCAATAAACCGTACCGTATCTCGGCGACTTTGTCCAGGTTGCCATTGCGCTCGGCGATTTCCTCTTCCCGCTTGGCATCGTCGATCTGTGTGCTGATGCCGCGAATCTCGTCGATGACCTCCTTCTCGGCCTGCCACTGCGCCTTTTTCGCATTTAGTTCTTCGCGCAGCTGCGCAATCTCTTGTTCGATGCCTTCGCGCTGCTCCTTGCCTGCCTTGTCCGTCTCTTTTTTCAACGCTAGATGCTCTACTTCTAGTTGACGAATACGTCGATCCAGCACATCGATCTCGTAGGGCATGCTGTCGATCTCGATGCGCAGCCGTGAGCAGGCCTCGTCCACCAAGTCGATGGCCTTGTCGGGCAGATACCGGCCGGTAATATACCGGTTGCTCAACATGGCCGCGGCCACCAGCGCGCTGTCCTGAATGTGCACCCCGTGATGCACCTCGTACTTCTCCTTCAGGCCGCGCAAAATGGCGATGGAATCCTCAACGCTGGGTTCGTTGACATATACGGGCTGGAACCGCCGCTCCA
>SKRY01000485.1 GCA_007118235.1 Candidatus Hydrogenedentota bacterium
TCCCATCGAGCCACGCTTCCCAGCCGAGGCCCCACGCGCCGAGGGAGGGGCTCTCCCAGTTGTCTTCCACGAACCGGAAATCGTGGAGACTGAGATCAAGGCCAAGCGCCTCCAAGGACTGGAGAAACAGCTCTTGAACGTCCGGCGGGGAAGGTTTCAGGATGACCTGATATTGATGGTAATGCTGAAGCCGGTTGGGGTTTTCGCCATAGCGCCCGTCCGCGGGCCGGATGCTCGGCTCCACATATCCCACCCACCACGGCTCGGGACCCAGCACGCGCAGGAACGTCGATGGATTGGAGGTGCCCGCTCCGACCTCCGTGTGATACGGCTGGGTCAGAATGCACCCCTTGTCCACCCAGAAGCGGTTCAAGGTTTGTAGGACGTCCTGCATATACATGAAAATTCGGTCCTTCGTGTTGGGATGGGAGTGTCAGGCGCTACAGAAAACGGCTCACGGAGACGGCCAGCGCTCCTCCGGAAGTGACGCGATTTTATGTCCGCCATCCGCCAAAGTCAACGCGCGCGAAGAGCGGGCGGCCTCAACAGGGCTTGGCCGGATCCCATGAGGTTCGCGCGCCGCCTGGCGCTTTCCGCGCGGGAAATGCGGCAGTGGACAGCGTTAACCAGCCTCATGCGTCCGGCCAAGGTTGTTCGAGAACAACTGGCGTCATCTAATGATAGATTTCGCCTCTCCGGAAAGCGGCCCACGCATTCTCAAACCATGCATCGAAGACCGGAAGCGAGCGGCGCTCCACCCATGCTTGGCTGACCTCCCCGTCTAGAGAGGGTTGCGTTTCCAGCACAACGTTCCGGAAGTCCTGATTCTCTGGAGCGAAGCGCCATTCCTCACTCAGCATGGGATGCACGGATTCGCCTTGCGGGTCCAGGACAAGGGTTGAGCCCCGGCTGCCGACGCCGCTTTCCACGGCTTTCTTCACGGCCTCCAAGTAGATGGCGTGCGTGAAGCACAACTGGATGTTCCGCAGCGCTTCCACCGCTTCCTGGACGGACCCCGCCGAGTGGCTGTTTCCCGTGTCACGCATTTCCCGCCACTGGTTCCAGGCCTCGTCGATTGCGGCGCGCAATTCGTCCAGCGACCGAATATGCGCGCCAGCGCGGGACATGCGGGTCTGGAATTCCTCCCGGTGCTCCCGCCAGGGCCGGCCCTTCTCGTTGCCCTTGCGCAGCGACTCCTTGAGTTCGGCGAGGACGTTTCGCGCCGCCTCTTGCGCGGCTGCCTCGTCTAGATCGGACTCCGCGTAGGCATTGGCGATGAACTCAGCGGCCCGGAATCCAGCGACCTGCCCGGAGTTCAGCGCCGAACCGCCGGGCCGGTACGCGCCGTGCGAACCGTTAACTTCACCGATCGGGAAGAGATGCTGGATGTTTTCGGACTCCCACCACAGGTTACCGGCGAGCCCCCCGTTGTTATGCTGGGCGCAAACCGCGATTTCCAAGGGTTCCCGTGTAATGTCGATGTTGTGGTCGGCGTATAGGTCGATCGCGGGCTGGTTCATCTTGGCCAAGCGCTCGATGGGAATGCCGAACAGGGCCTCGGAATTCTTCAGATACGTGTAGGCTTCCTCGCTCAAGCCGTTGAAGTCGAACCCCTCGCCGTTGGAGCGATAATCGAGGAACACACGCCGCCCTTTCAGCACAGTCTCGATATACACCAGAATATCGACTATCGAGGATCCGCCCACGACTTTGCGCGTATCGAATGGCCACTGGTAGCCTTTCAAGAAGACGGCGCTATTCATTTCGCCTGGGCTGTCAAAATAGGGGAGAAGGAATTCCTGTTCGTCACTGACTCCGTCCTGAGCGGTGCTGATGAAACGCGGTATCACTTGCATGTAGGTGCCGGAAACGTTCCAGCGGAACTTGATGGAGGCCATGCCAAACTGTGAATCGGGAAGGCTGCGGGCCTTGGCCCCGGCTAGAAGGGCCAGCCCTATCGCGCCGGTATGCACTTCGGGATAGACGCTTGTCTTATAGATTCCGCCGGGACCGCCCACGGCGAACACGACATTATCCGCCAAATAGGTTTCGAACGTCAGCTCGCTGTTCTGGTCGTCCTTGCCGTTAACCGCCACAATCGCTCCGCACGCACGCTTCGCTTGCCCTTCGCCCATGGTTAGCAGGCGGACAGCCACGCGGTCTTCCACAACGGGGATCTGGCGTTGTTTGATTTCTTGTATCAAGTGCTGGCACATTTTGCGTGAGGTGTAGGGTCCCACGGATGTGCCGCGCTGCAAGGGGTCGTGGTCGGTCTTATAGCCGACAAACTGCCCGTAGCGATCGCGCGGAAACGGCACGCCGATATTGACCAGATTGAAGAACGCCCGCGGCGACAAGGCGGCCTCCACCAGCGCGAGATCGCCGTGCATGGAACCGCCGGCATAAAAGGATTGGGCGAGGGACTCGGGGGAGTCCTTTTCCTCGCCGTACATGCCGAGTTTGTAATACGTCTGTTTGTCGCTGCCGGTGTTAATCGAGGTGCCCATTTGCAACCCTTCGGTTACAAGCAGGATATCCTCGACACCGTTGTTCCGTAGTTGCAGGGCCGCGTTCAAGCCCGCGGCGCCACTGCCCAGTACGAGGGTATGCACTTTCCGGCAAACAGACTCGCCGTGTGATTCGTTGTTTTGCATTGGATCCTCCTCAACCACCTGCGGAAGTCCTTTGTAGGGAACACATGATACCACCAGACGCCGCGTATAACGAATGACAAGTGACGCAGCGCCGCCGCTATGGGGCGAAACTCCGGGCCTTCCGCTTATTTCCGCAAGTGGCTCTCTTGTGGGTCTCTCTTCCCGGATTGGCGGTTATGACTGGCGTGAAATCGTTGCGGGCCGCTCACCTTGCCAAGGTTAGCGCGCATCCACACACGAGGCGTCATCGGTCTTGGCGTGCTTCGTTGGCTAGGTGGATGAAGATGCCTAAAGCGTTTGGATGGTAAACCCGCCGTCCACGCGTATGACTTGGCCCGTGGAATAGCCAATATCTCCGCGAGCCATCATGGCCGCCGCCTTGCCAACGTCCTGAGGGGTCCCCCAGCGGGACTGCAACAACAAGCCTTCCGCGATGAGCTTGTCGTACTTCTCCTTAACCCCGGCCGTCATCGGAGTCGCGATGATTCCGGGTTGAATCTCATACACGGGTATGTTGAACTCCGCCATGCGCACGGCGAAGAGTTTGGTCATCATCGAGACGCCCGCCTTGGACACGCAGTATTCACCTCGGTTGATGGAGGCCACGGTCGAGGAGAAGGAGGAAACGTTGATGATGCATCCCTTGAATCCAGCGTCGACCTTGTGTTGTTCGATCATCCAATTGGCCACGCCCTGAGTGAGAAAATACGGACCCTGCAAGTTAATCCGCATAACACGCTCGTAACTCTCCTCCGTGGCTTCAAGGATATCGCGCCGTTCCTTGGGGGCCACCCCGGCGTTGTTGACCAACACGTTCAACCGGCCGTACTTCGCCTTGATTTCGGCTAGGATGGCCTCGCGATCGTCCGCGGAGCTGATGTCGCCCTGACAATAGAGGACCTCGCCCCCTTTGCCTCGGAGAGCATCCATGGCTTCCCGGTGATCGGCCTCCGGCTGGATGTCGGCAATGGCCACATCCATTCCGTCCGCAACCAACGCTTCCGCAACGCCGTAGCCAATGCCCTGGGCGGCGCCGGTAACTAGGGCGACTGGTTTTCTCTTCTCGCTGGTCATGTTGTTACACCCCCTTTTTAACTTTTGTGCGTCAGAATCGAATAAAGGCGCGGCGGATCCACCGTGTTTGCACCCATACTGGGGACCGCACGATGCTCGCCGCCTCCGTTCAGATCGATCTTACAACGTTCATCACGCCAAGCTAACAAACACCCCTCTGGGAAATCAATGAGATGCATTCCCAAAAGACCGCCGGATACGGCAATGTGCGGGGCGTTTACATCCCCCGGCCCTTCGAAAGGGTAATTAATCCGCTCACCTGTTGGGTGTATAACGTCTCACCCAATGTGGCTGCAGCGCGTGGCGCAACTCCATCTGTAAAGCGAGGCCGTAAGAACCGTTGCGCGTTAATCCTAAGGCGCACGCCCCTTAACCCCTTCAGCGCCGCATGCTTGGCGGTCCCATTTGCCGGCAAGATGCCAGCGGTACGGCTTATTCCCCCTTGGAAGGGGGATAAGGGGGATGTTATTCCCTGGAGTGGCGTCCTTAGCCGGCGGTTGGGATTACAGTCAGCACCAGAAACGCGGGCGGCTACAGCAATTCGGCGATTTGCACGGTGTTGAGCGCGGCTCCCTTGAGCAAATTATCCGAGACAACCCACATATCCAAGGCGCTGGGATGGGATATGTCCTCGCGAATACGGCCGACGAAGGTCTCGTAGCGTCCCGCCGCGTCGAGGGCGAGGGGATAACGCTCATTCGCAAGGTCGTCCTCCACCACAACGCCCGGAGCGCGGCTCAGTATATCGCGCGCTTCCTTGGCGGTAAGCTTCTTCTCGGTCTCAATATTGATGGACTCGCTGTGTCCCGTCACGACCGGCACACGCACGGTGGTGGCCGTAAGCCGGAATTCCGCCTCGCCAAGAATCTTCTTGCTTTCGTTGACCATCTTCAGCTCTTCGGTGCTGTATCCGTTGTCCGCGAAGGCGTCGGACTGGGGAATCTGCGGCAGACAGTTGAACGCGATGGGATGCGGGAAGACGGAGCCCTCCGGCTCCCGGCCTTCCATGATCGCCCGCGTCTGGTCAAGCAGCTCGTCCACGGCGTCCTTGCCTGCGCCGGATACGGCCTGATAGGTGGACACCACGGTGCGTACGATGCGCGCGGCGTCGTGCAGCGGCTTGAGCACGACCACCATCTGGATGGTCGAGCAATTGGGGTTTGCAATAATCCCCTTATGCCACTTCACATCGTCCGGGTTTACTTCCGGCACCACCAGCGGCACGCTGGGATCCATGCGCCACGCGCTCGAATTGTCGATGACCACGCAACCGGCTTCCGCGGCGGCTGGCGCGAATTCCTTGCTTCTGCTTCCCCCCGCGCTGAACAGGGCGATGTCCACACCCTTGAACGAGTCCTTGGTCATCACCTCGACGGGAACTTCCTCGCCCTTGAACGTGACGGTCTTGCCCCGGGAGCGTTCGGAGGCCAGGGGCCTCAAATCTTTGACGGGAAAGTCTCGGTCCGCTAAAACTTCCAGCATGCGGCTGCCCACCAAGCCGGTGGCGCCAGCCACGGCGACAGTCTTTGGATTCATGAAATAGTGACACTCCTTGCTTTAGGTTATATGTGTTGAAAGGGAGAGAGGAAGTCCTCCACGAACCACGAGACAATCCGCTCGAAATAGATGTCACGCCTCCGCAAAAGGACATGTGCCGGCCGGATTTCGTCAGGGTCTTTCGATAATGCGGCGTAGTTCGTCCAACGTCTTCCCCCCGGTATGCCGCTCCACGATCTCGCCGCCCCGGTACACGACAAGCGTGGGAAGCACGCGGACATCGTGCTGTTGCGCCAGCGTGGGATTGCGATCCACATCGGCCACGGCCACAATGCCCCGGCCTTCCCGGGCCAGTTCGTTGATCGCCGGGGCCATCCGGCGGCACGGACCGCACCAATCCGCATAAAAATCAACTAGCACGGTATCTTCGGGATGGCCTTCCAGAATGGTCTCCAGGTCGCGGGACGACCCTAGCTGAACAACGCCATCCTCCCATTCGGGCGCCCCGCCTGAAGACAGGCCGACCGTCGCCACGCCCAAGGCCAACACGCCCCCCAGCACGCCGGTTATCAACGGCAAGGGGATCCGGCTCTTCTCGGCCTGGGCCGTTTCCTGATGCTTGCCTAAGTAGTAGCCCGCCACCGCCCCGAGCGCCATGGCGAGGAGTTGGGCTGGAGTCATGCGTGTTCTCCCTGTTCCAGACGGCCTCCGCCCTCAAGGGCGGCCCGCAAGCCCGCGCATTCTCACAAAAGGAGGGCCGGACGAATGCAATCACACTCACGGACCGCCCATGAGAGCGGAGGCCGGCGCAAATCACGCCGTCACGGCGTCAATAGCCTTCTTCAGATCGCCCTTGGACGTGACGCCTACAAACTGGTTTTGGACTTCGCCGTCCTTGATGAGCAACAGCGTGGGTATGCTGGAAACGTTGAATTTCACGGCCAACTCACCCTCATTATCCACATTCACTTTGCCAACAGTCACTTTGCCATCGTACTCCTTGGCGATTTCTTCCAAGACAGGATTCATCATCTTGCAAGGGCCGCACCATTCCGCCCAAAAATCGACGAGGGTAAGGCCTTGACTGATGACAGAATCGAAGTTTTCACTTGTTAGTTCGGTTGCCGTACTCATGGGGTCTCCTATCACTTGCACGTAGGCTGAATGCCGTAATCAGCGGGACATAATGACTGCGCGCGGGGCTGTGAAGCTAGTGCGTACACTCTGCCACAATACAAGCTCCATTATATCGCGCAGTTCGTCAATGAGCAAACCAAGAACTGCTCCTTATCTCCGGAACACCCGATTGCCCCCAAGAAATGCCCAACCGCAATGTGCGGTCCCTTGCTTGCGTTAGACTGCCGGTGGCGGTATCCTGAACCCTTCCCACTGGAGCAATCCCTGTCCACAAGTCACGCATCTGCATTGGGTGTTCGCGGCAAGCGGCCATGGACATACCGTAAGCAAACTCTTGCGTAACACATAGTTAAAGGAGCAAGGAAAGTACAGCCATGAAAACGAATCGCATTGGCATCATCATGAATGGCGTCACTGGACGCATGGGAACCAATCAGCACCTCATCCGCTCGATTCTGGCGATCCGGGA
>SKRY01000086.1 GCA_007118235.1 Candidatus Hydrogenedentota bacterium
GAGACGGCCGCCCGTGTGGCGGCCAAGTATTCTTCCATTCTCACGGAATATCAGTGTCTTTTCGTCATGGGGGCGCCCCGCAGCGGAACCTCGTGGCTGCATAATATGATCCCCGAGCATCCGTGCGTGTTCTCGAAACCGGGCGAGACGACGTTCTTCCCCAACCACGTGACTCCCGCGGAAAAAGCCTGGAGCGAAGAAAAACAGGATCTCGCCGAGCGAGAATGGTGGAGTCGTGGGCTTCCCAACAAGATAACCGAGACGAATTACTTCGAGGTGCTAGCTCGTTTTGTGCATGGGTTTTATCAAAAACTGGAAACGGATAACGGATGCACGCACTATGTCGAAAAGGCGCCGGAAAATGTGCACGCCGTTCATACCATCAAGAAGTACGCGCCCAATGCGCGTTTCATCCACATCGTGCGGGATGGACGGAACGTCGCCATTTCCATGATCTCTGCCCAAAGGCGTTTGGGGCTCGGGGCCGGCAATGTCCTTGAAGGCGCTCAGGAGTGGACGCAACATGTGTGTGCGGGACGAGAGGCGGGGCGGTACGAGGGGGCCTATTATGAGGTCAAATACGAATCCATGCTTGCGGATGGCGCGGCAGAGTTGAAACGCATTTACGACTTCTGCCAATTGGATTACACAGATGACCTCGTTAACGATATCGTGGCTGGACATGACTTCTCCAATAAGAGCGATGGCCTGGAGACCTCCGGGGTGACCCGGATCAAGGGCAACATCCACGAGGGCTGGCGCGAGAAGATGACCCCGATGGACCGCTACTTGTTCGACATTGTGGCGGGCGACCTCCTCATGGAACTGGGATATGCGGAGCCGGACTGGTGGTGCGATTCTTCGCTCCAATGGCTGAGGCTGAAAATTCAACGCCGCATTGCTTGGGAAATCATCTCGCGCGTCAAGCGCCTGTTCTCGCGCCACCTATGAACTTAGATGACACTGTGTGCGCACAAAGCTCGTAATGTAAGGGCGGGGTGTCCCCAGGTTGAACTAACCCAACGCTGCTGCTACTGTATTGTTACATGTTCCCGCCACGTTCTCCTCGGCGGCTGTTGCGCGGCGCGTGAGACGGGGGCGGTCCGCCGGCCGCGCGGCGCAACCTTCAACCCACGGCCGCAAGGAGGCCGCCAATCCTCCGGATGTGACGCCTTGTTTTCGGATTAACCTAGCGGGATACGGTGTTCTATGACCACATGCTCCACGGCGCCGCTGTCCGGAGCGTTTTGGCGTGACGCGTTGCGCGACCTCATTCGCGCTCGCGAGCTGCTGCGCGATTTGGTGTGGAAAGACTTGCGCGCGCGATATCGCTACACGGCGATAGGGTTTGTGTGGGCGGTGCTCGAGCCCCTGTTGATGACCCTTATCCTGACCTTCGTGTTCTCCATCGTTTTCCAGTACCGGCCCGGCGCGGAAGCGTTATCCCCGGACACGCCGTTCGCCGTCTTTTTGTTGTGTGGGCTTATCTTCTGGAATTTCTTCAGAGGTTCGGTTTCGGATGGCACGAAATCGCTGGTGGCGAACCGGGAATTGGTGGGCAAGGTTAGCTTTCCTCTCGAAGTCATCCCCTACGCCAGTATTGGCATGGGTCTGGTGAATTTCTGTATCGGTTTCGTCATATTTCTTGGCATTCATGTGGCCTTTGGCGGTGGTTTGGGCGGCGTAACCGTCTTGATCGCGCCGCTTTTTCTCATCCAATTGTCCATCGTGGCCGGGCTGACGCTGATATTGTCCTGCATTAATGTGTTCTTTCGGGACATCCAACTCATTACCGATGTCTTGCTGACGTTCGGCTTCTATGCGTCTCCCATCTTCTATGATGTGAATCTCGTGCGCGCCATCGCGGAGGACTCGCCCCAACTGGAGTGGATCGTTCAAGTCTACATGCTTAATCCCATGGCTTGCCTGATAACCGCCTACCGGGATGTCTTGCTTAATCAACAATGGCCCCAATGGCAACACGTGGCGTGGCCCGCGTTCCTTGGCGCCGCGCTCTTCGTGGCGGGTTTGGCGGTCTTCCGGCGCCACTCGGGCCGCATGGCGGATCATCTCTGACATGGCCGTGATCGAAGTCGACAACGTTTCCAAGCACTATCCCATGCGGCGCGGTCCGCGCGCCCTGTTGGGCCGCGGCGGCATAAGCGACTGGTTCCGCCGCCGCCGGCATGGCGTCTTCGCGGCCCTGGAGAACATCAGCTTCACCGTGGAGCCCGGGGAATCCGTCGGCATCATTGGCGCCAACGGGTCGGGAAAGAGCACGCTGCTGAAGATCCTGGCGGGCATTACCGAACCCACGAGGGGTCACACCACCGTGAAGGGCCGGGTGGCGTCGTTGGTGGAACTGGGCGCGGGATTCCATCCCATGCTAACGGGCCGGGAAAACATCTACCTCAACGCGGGGATCCTTGGCATGCGCCACGCCGAGGTGGACAAAGTCTTCGACGACATCGTCGCGTTCTCCGGCATTTCGGATTTCCTCGACAATCCCGTGGACACCTACAGCAGCGGCATGTACGTCCGGCTGGGATTCTCCGTCGCGGTTCATGTGAATCCCGACATTTTTCTGGTGGACGAGGTGCTGTCGGTGGGCGATGAGGCGTTCCAACGTAAGTGCCGGGAGCGCATCGGCCAGCTCAAGGAATCGGGCAAGACCATCGTCTTCGTCAGCCATGACCTCAACATCGTCAATACGCTTTGCGAACGCGTGTTGCTGTTAAGCCAGGGCCGCCTTATCGTTCGCAACACGCCCCAGGAAACCGTCGACTTCTACCTCCGGCAGGTGGGCGGCAAGGAGGGCGTGCACATCTTTTCCCGGGGCGCGATGGAGGCGGTGATGAGTCACGGGCGGCTCCACCTCTACTGCAATGGAATCGAGTTGACCGCGCCGACGGGCATGCATTGCCTGCTCAAATCCATGGGACAACAGCAAACCGCCACATCGGCGGCGTGGGAGGTGACCGAGGCGGGGCCGGATCGCTGCGTGGCCCGCGGCCGGATGCCCCGGTTGCCGGTCACGGTCTGGTGGACCCTCGAACTTGAGGATGACGCCCTGGTCTGGAAGGTCGAGGCCGAGTGCGAGCGCTCTGTTCCCTTGGAGGATATCCAGGCGCATGTACACCTTCGCACCGCCTATACGCACTGGCTCTACGGCGACCTCGAGGGCGCGTTTCCCGAACTGGATCCCGGGGATGTCACGTGGGTCAATGTGGTGGCCCCGGAGATGTCGTGCCGGGATGCGGCGGCGTTTCCCGAGGACGGTTCCGGACTCCAGGCGCTGCATATCGCGGGAACCACGTCCCAGCATCATCTTCGCTTGGCGTGGTCGAACACCGACTACATCACGGGCTGCCGCGCGCTTGTCGCGGATGTGCCATTTCCCGAGAGCCAACGGCCGTTGGCCAAGGGACGGCATGAACTGTTGACCTTGCGCATCCGCGTGACCCGCGATCCGGAAGCCCTGCGCGAGGAGGCGCGCCAGAGGCAAACGGTCCATAGCGGCGATCTCGCCGCGCGCTTCACGAATGGGGTCATCCAGCTCTATTGGAAAGATGAGCCGTTGACCACCCTGCTCCATGCCTACACATCCATTCTCGCGGGAAACCTCTGGAACGACAGCCACAATCTCCAGTGGGACGCGGCGGAAAAGAATGGGGAGGGCGTTCTGTCCGTCACCGGGACGTCCCGGCGCTTTCCCTTTCAACAACACTGGCGCTTCGCGCCAATGGATGACCGTACCGGCGTCAAGGTAAGCATAAAGCTAGAAATCCTTGAGCCGGTTGTCTTTCAAGAATACCACACCTCCGTTGTTCTCCGGCGGGAATACACGGGCTGGGAGACGGACCATGAATCAGGCGTATTCCCGGAATTCCGCCCAGACCAACAGCACTGGGTTCATGCTAATCGCAATTATACCCCTGGGCGATGGATCTCCGCTTTGTCGCCCGAGTTCCCGTGTGTTACACTTAAACGATCTGACGGAGTATATCCCAGCCGCATGACGGCGGTGAATACAGGCTACCGGGATCAAGCTCGCGTGCTCCAGTCGCTGAGCGTGCCCGAACACACGCGGATGGCCTTTGAACCAGGAATATACTCCTATTTCGAAGGTGTTATCTTGGTTACCTCGTAGGCCGGGACAACGGCTGCTTCGCGATATTGCCACCCCGCCCCAACCTCTTGAATAGGTAGAGTCATGACGATCGAACAGGCGCAACCCATCCCAGACACCACCACCGTCGAGGAGACGCCCCAGCTTGGGCCAAGGCACCGGTACGCCATCACCCGCAAGCGCATACTAAGCCGGCGCGGCGTGCTTTGGCTTGGGCAGACGTGCAACTTGCGCTGCTATTTTTGCTATTTCCTGAACCGGATTTCGGACAATAAGCACCCTGAACACGACTTCATGACCTTGGATAAGGCGAAGGAGATCTGCCGTGTATTGCGGGAGTACTACGGCAATACCGCCATCGACATCCAAGGCGGCGAACCCACGATCTATCCGGGTATTCTAGATCTAATCGCCTATTGCCGCGAAATCGGGCTCTATCCCACGTTGATCACCAACGGCATCTACCTGGCCAAGCCGGGATCCGTGGAGAAGTTCAAGGAAGCCGGCATCCGCGATTTTCTGGTAAGTCTGCATGGGATCGGGGATGTTCACGATGAGGTGGTGGGGCGCAAGAAGGCGTTCGAGAAGATTATCGCCGCGATCGAGAACATGAAGGAAGCCGAAGTCCCGTTTCGTTTCAATTGCACCATGTCCAAGCCGGTGGTGCCGCAATTGCCGGAGATTGCCCGCAAGGCGGTATACTATGGCGCGCCAGTGGTGAACTTCATCGCGTTCAATCCGTTCAACGACCAGGAGACGGGCATCCGCACGCACGACAACGTGGCCCGCTATTCCGACATCATGCCCAAATTGACCGAGGCCATGGACTTGCTGGAAGAAGCCGACATCGAGGTGAACGTCCGCTTCCTGCCGCTGTGCATGGCCGAGGAACGGCACCGCAAGAACTTCTACAACTTCCAGCAGCTCAGCTACGACACGCACGAGTGGGATTATCAGAGCTGGTTATGGACGGAGAAACAACCCCAGCGCATGAAGGGAAGCGAGCTGAATCCCGTATTCCGGCTGGGGCGGGGCGCGAGGCGGATCTATTTGACCGATCCCCACAAGTTCAACGAGTGGTGTAAGAAGCACCCCATTCTCTCGCGGCTCGGCCTCAATGCTCAACGCACACTCGCCTTATGCAAGCAGCAGCTTGTAACCAAGGAAGCGCTGTACCGGGAAGAGGCGATCCTCCGGGCTCGAAACGACTTGAAGTACAAGCACCATGCCGCGTGCGAGCAGTGCTCCTTGCGCCCGATTTGCGACGGATTCCACGGAGACTACGCGGATTTCCATGGCACGGAAGAGGCCTCTCCCATAACCGATATCCCGCTGGTGGACGATCTGCTCCATTTCATCCGGCATCAGGATAAGATCGTCGAGGAAGAGGACAAGTCCTGGGCGCTTTGAGGCGTTCCCAATTGGACGAGCGCCAGGAGCGCCTTCCCGGCTGCGAAAGGACGGGGCGAATGAATCGTCCGGCCGTGCTTAGATGCGTCTTGATTGTCGCCATCGTGCCCCTCATTGTCTTGGCCGCCACGGGGAGCGCCGCTGAGGACATCGCCGGCAACGCGGAAGCCGGTTACAGCTTCGCGCCTTCGGACATACGCGAGGTTCTGGCCGCGCCTTATCCCGGCTCGAACGTCGTTGATCTCGGGGCGAAGGGGCTCGAACCCGGAGACGTCATCGATCCGTATCTTGAGGACTGGGTCGCGGATGACACCCAGGTTCATATCCCCGAGGGGACATATCGGCTTACGTCCGTCCAAATCTTTCGCGGCATCGGGAACGCCTCTATCGTTGGGGCAGGCGAGGTTGTCCTTGATCGCGGTGATCTGCATGATGCCGTGATTTCGCTTCGCCCGAACGGGGACTTTCTGATCAAGAACGTGACCCTGAAGGGCCGGGGAAGCGAACGCCCGAGCGGAAGCGGGATCAATCTGGCCACATCGAACCCGGACGCCGCCATTGTGTTGCAGAATGTGAAGATGAACGATGGGGCGGTGCAAGGCGATGCCGGAGGCATCTTCATATTTCCAGAACATGCGGGCAAGGCCTATCTGATCGATCTCGAGATCGCTGGATTCCCCGACAATGGCATGTATGGCTCCGCCCCCGGAATCCCCGATCGCGGCCAGCAGGGGGAGGTACATGTGTATGGGGGGGTGTACAAGAACAACAACATCTCCAATATCCGTATCGGCAGCCATCACAGCAGCATCCGGAACGCGGTGAGCATACACGATGAACTCGCGCCTCCCTACGCCACCGGTGCGCGAAACCAGCGGGGAATTTGGATCCAGCAGCCGGGACAGGACTTGCGGATTGAAGACTGCGACTTCATCCAAACCGTTGGCTGGCACGCGATGATTACGGACGGATCGGGCAAGATAACGAACATCCGCATCCACACGGAGAGCGATCGCCCCGCGATTAGGACCGATGCCAATTGGAGCGGAGACGGCATCCACATAACGGGGTCTGGCGCCAAGGATATCACGGGCGGGAACTTCACGAACGTGTTCACCGGCGAGGATGCGGAGCCCCCTTCAAGACCCGGGTCTTAACGGTTCTCGTGCGCGTCCAGGCGTTGGCGGACTTGCCAATGGTTTGGCGTCTGTTCGAGGGCTTCGCGGTAAAGGCGGCGCGCTTCGGCGGGCTTCTCGCGGAGTTCCGCGTCAATGCCCTGC
>SKRY01000462.1 GCA_007118235.1 Candidatus Hydrogenedentota bacterium
AGAAGGGATGGGAACAGGTCAGCGGGAAGAAGGCCCGAATGCCGAAGTCCGCGCTACAGCACGACCGGGAAGCGCCCATACGGGAGCCCATGGCGGAGGGCGGCGAAGACGGTCCCCAAGGCAAACGCGCCCAAGCCCGGCAAGCGGGGGATGTGCTCCGCAAAGCCAATAAGTTCCTCTTCCTGGGCTGCGTTTGTGGGTTGCGCATCAAGCTGCCGCCGGATTATAAGAAAGACAGCGTGGACTGTCCCCGGTGCAAGCGCAACATCGCCGTGCCCGTGGCCCAATTGGCCGCGCTCTCCGCCGCGGGCCAGGCGTTGAAGGAAGGCGAGGCCAAGGCTGAACCGGCGCCGCGGCCCATGGAAATCACCAAGGCCAAGGAGGGGTGGACCTCGTTCAAATGCCGCTGCGGGAATCCAGTGAGCCTCTCCCCCGCCTTCCAAGCCGCGGAAAAGAAGTGTCCGAACTGCGGTCAGCGCATCACGGTGAAGATACCCTGACGCGCCCCGGCATGTGCGCTTTTCCTGGAGCACATAGAAAGCGCCGCGCCCGGACAAATCCGGACGCGGCGATCGTTGCTCTCAAGAAGTAATTGCGTTCCCTTAGCGGGAATAGAAACCGATTACGGCCTGGGTGCTGGCCTCGAAGGGGATGGTTTCTTGGTTGGGCAGCGCGGTCATGCGCCCCTCGAACGATTTCGGCGCCCGCTCAAGGTACTCCGGTAGCTTCCGCGGCAGCTCCTCCGCGCCGTCGGACAACATGGGGACCTTCCGGCTGCGTTCACGCACCGCGACGCTCATGCCTGGCATGACGCGAAACGACGGGATATCCGTCTTTGTCCCGTTGACGAGAATATGGCCGTGATTGACGATTTGGCGCGCGGCGTGGATGCTCGGGGCGAAACCCAGACGGTACACGACGCAGTCCAACCGCGACTCAAGCAGCATCAAGAGGTTGGCGCCGGTCACGCCGCCCATTCTTTGGGCCTTCTCAAAGGTCCGCCGCATTTGCTTCTCAAGCAAGCCATAATGCGTGCGAATCTTCTGCTTTTCCCGGAGCTGCTCGCCATAGACCGATAGCTTCCGCCGCTGGTTTTGCCCATGTTGGCCCGGGGCGTACGGCCGCTTCGCGGACGGGCACTGCGGACTATTCCAGATGCAGCTTCCCAGACGCCGGCACAGTTTATGTTTGGGTCCCAGATATCTTGCCATGAAACGTACTTGTTCCCTTTTGCCTGTTGGTGTTAAGGATGAACAGCGCGGAACTCCCTCCACATGCGGGGAGGCGCGGACAATGCCCAAGACCAGAGCATACCATCCGGAAGGTATGGTATCCTAGCAAACGAATGGGGTGAAGTCAAGAAAAGCGCGCGCAAAGGTTGAGGGCGGTTTTTATGCAGGTTCACAAGCGGCCGATGGTGGCCTTGTTTGTCGTTGTGGGAGTGATGATCGCGGCGGTCATGGTCCAGCGGATGCTGGGGCCACACCGCGGCTATGACGTGGACCTCGTCGAGGCGGGCGCGGGCATGGAGGCGGAGACCTTGCGCGTGGGCGCGGCCAAACGAAACATCACGCCCAACCTTGATGCCTATGATGTGTATACCGATGTCAGCGACAGCGGGCGTTATGAACCCCATCGTGGGGACACGTATGAAGATAGGACACGATCGGGCCGGTTTGATCCGGTCTGGCTGGGCGGATTCAGCTACAACCGGCCCGCCACGGACGTGAACGATCCCTTGTGGGCGCGGGCGGTGGCCCTGCGCAACAACGGCGTGACGGTGGTCTTGGTCAGTTTGGACAGCGTGGGCATCTTTCAGGACCGGTTCATTGGGATGCGCAAGGCGCTGGATCCGGGGCTCGGCGTGGATCACGTGGTTTTCTCCAGCACCCATACCCATGCCGCGCCGGACACCATGGGGTTGTGGAGCTACCAGTATGTGATCGATCGGCTCGACGAGGCCTACATGGCCCTGCTCCACGGGCAGACGGTGGCGGCCATCGAAGAGGCGGTGCGAAACTTGGAACCGGCGGAGGCGCACTACGCCCAGGTGGAGATCGCTCCGGAGGGTTTCGTTCGGGACTCGCGCAAGCCGATTGTGTACGACACCGTGTTGGGCTGCATCCGTTTTACGAGCCAAGACTCGGGAGATACCATCGCGACCGTGATGAACTGGGGCAATCACCCCGAGGGTCTGGACGGCTCCAACACGGTGATCACGAGCGATTTCCCGCATTATTGGCGCGAGGCCGTGGAGAATGGCCTTCCCGAGCCCAACGGTATGGAGGGGCTTGGGGGTATGAGCGTGTTTTTCCAGGGTATGTGCGGCGGACTCATGACGCCGCTCGGCATTGAAGTTCCGCACCGCTCCGGAGAACGCTCTGTGTCCGAGAACACGTTCGAGAAGGCGAAGTACCTCGGAGAAAACCTCGCCATCAGGACGGTCGAGGCGCTTACCGGCCCGGATGTCCGGACCATGGAGCGGCCCCGCCTCGGCTTCGCCGGCAAGACCGTCTATGTTCCCATCGAAACCTCTCATTTCCGCTGGGCCGTGAAGCTTGGCGTGCTGCACCCCGGCTGGTTCTGGGGGGACGCCCGGACCGAGATCAATGTCATCCGGCTTGGCGAGGTGGAGATCCTCACCACGCCCGGCGAGCTGTATCCCGAGATTGGCGACGGTGGCGTCGAATCGCCCGACGGCGCCGATTTTCCCGGGGAACCCGTGGAAATCCCGCCGTTGCGCGAGGCCATGGGGGGCGAACTCAACCTGATCTTCGGCCTCGCCAACGACGCCATCGGCTACATCATCCCCAAGACCCAGTGGGACGTGGAGCCGCCGCACGCCTACGGCCGCGACCGGCCCCAGTATGGCGAGAGCAACAGCGGCGGACCCAACGTGGCCCCTGTGCTGCACCGGGAGAGCCTGGAGCTGTTGCAGCGTTTTCACGAGGCTTGGCGAGAGGCGGAAGCGGGATAGGCCTTTGAGTTGGAGCCGTGGACACCGTGGTAGGATAGATGACGGAAATACCGAAACAGGGGAGGTTGGGGGCATGCCGGACAGCAAGGCCCATTGTGTGATCATTGGAGCGGGGGTGGTGGGCGCCTACTTCGGCGCGCATCTCTGGAGCCAAGGACAGGCGGTATCTTTCGTGGTGCGCCGGGAGCGATACAAGGTCTTGCGGGAAGAGGGCATCGTCCTTCGACTCAAGAAGGAGACGCTCGCGATCCCGCCACACGACATGGCCTTCGCCGGGGAGGCGGCGGATTACCCGGAGGGGCATGAAGCGGCCCTCCACGGCGGCAAGGCGCTCGTCACCACCGAGCCCGAAACGCTTCCCGAGGCCGATTACGTGTTCCTATGCGTGCCCAGTGACAAGCTCGCCAACGCTTGGGCGGCGGCTGAACCGTTCCGGAATCGCCGCGCCGAGGCCGTGGTGTGTTGTCCCCTCTGGGAGACATCCGTGCCGCGGCTTCCCGGCGGCTTCGGTGGTCTTCAGTACATGCTGCCCGGGATTTCGGGCGTGTGGGAGGACGGGCGGATAAACGGCCGGTCGGGGAAGACAGCCGTGGGCCCTCTTGCGAACACAGCCGTCGAGCAAACGCATGCGCTGGCGGAGCTTCTGCGCGGGGCGGGCATCCGGGCCAACGTGGACCCCGAGCTGCTCATCCATATGCAGGGCATCCTTGCGGTGGGCATGCCGTTCCTGCTTGGGATCGGCGTGGCGGGGTACGCGCTGGATGCGTTCACGCGTGATGGCGCCCTCGTGCGGCAAACCTCGGAGGCCCAACGATCCGCCTTGGGGATCCTGGAACGAATGGAGGCGCCCCTGGGGTTGCCGGGCCACGCGGTGAAGCGGCTGCCCACGGGATTGCTCGCGTCGTTGTATCGCGTCATGCCTTACTTCGTGCGGGGCTTGTCCCGGCAAATGATCGAGGTCCACTTCAAGAAAGTCCACACGCAAACGGTCTATCTCATGCAGCAGCTCCTCGACGCGGAGACCGGGCCCGGCCCCCATTCCGAGCCCCTGCGGGACCTGCTCAAGCGCTGCCCGTCCCCGTAATCCGCCCGCCGGATACGAGCGATCTGGCGGGCGAGAGCCTATTGGCGTTCTTCTTCCCCGGTGGCGGGTTGCGCGTTGTTTGAGAAACGATGGTCCATATCCAGGGCGGGCAGATCGGTCGAGGCCCGGCCGACTACCCGGGCGGGCACGCCGACCACGGTGGCGTGCGGGGGAACATCATACAAGACCACGGCTCCGCCGCCCACCTTCGCCCCTTCGCCTACTTGGACGTTCCCCAGGATCTTGGCCCCCGCCGATATGAGCACGCCGTCGCGCACCTTGGGGTGGCGGTCGCCCTTTTCCTTGCCGGTGCCGCCAAGCGTGACTTCATGCAACATGGAGACGTTGTCGCCCACGACGGCGGTTTCTCCGATGACGATGCCAGTGGCGTGGTCCATGAGCACGCCCTGGCCGATTCTCGCGGCGGGATGGATATCGACGGAGAAGATCTCGGAAACCCGGCTTTGGAGATAGAGCGCCAGGGGTTTGCGGTCTTGCATCCAGTAGTAATGCGCCACGCGGTGGCTTTGCAGCGCGTGGAAGCCCTTGAAGTAGAGCAGGGGAGTGGAATACCCCCGGCAGGCGGGATCGCGGTCGCAAACGGCCTTGGCGTCCGCCCGCACCGCCGCGCCAATGGAGGGATCGCTCCGCAAGGCGTGGTCGAAGAGATCGCGCAGGGTGACGGCGGGAAGCGTGGAACTCCCCAGCTTGCTGGCGAGATGATAGCTCAACGCGTCCTCGAGATCCCGGTGGTTCAGGATGACGGCATACAGGAAGCTCGCCAGCATGGGCTCGCGTTGCGCGTCTTCCAACACTTCCTGGCGGATGGCCTCCCAAATGGCGTCGCCGGCGTTCTGGTCCATTCCTGCGTGTATCCTTACTCCGATGGGTTTGCGAACTGCCCGGCGACGTGAAAAAACGGGCCGGGCCAACCTTCCTCTGTATTTGGAACAATGAAAGCGGAAGAGGAGTATTCCCGGTGGACGGAGCCAACGCGTGAGCCTTGGCTCCGTCCTTGCGGTGGCTGGTCATTGTTTAGAGTGACGGCAGCGCCCGCGTTCTCATTGCGCGCCGGGAATCATACCGCCGGGTTGTTGTTGCGGCATACCCGGCCCGCCGCCGGCTCCGGGCTGTTGAGGCGGGCCGCCCGGCATGGGGGGAGCGCCTGGCTCCGCGGGAGCCATTGGCGGCGCCTGGGGTTGTTGGGATTCGGGGCTGGGCATGGGGAGTCCCTGTTCGGAGTCCCTGCCCGGCAACGGCGCGGTCTGTTGTTCGGGATCCAACAGCGCGGGATCGGGAAGCTGGTCTTCGTGGATGGTGACGCCGAATTCCTCCCGCAATTGCTCCATCATCTTACGGTAAAGGATGGGTCCCTGCAACTCCTCCCGGGCTTCCTCCAAGGTCTTAGGCTCCTCGGGTGTCCGCTCCAGGATCTCGGCGACGAAGAAACTGTCGGGAAGCTGTTGTTGGCCCACTTGAGGCGACGGCACCATTACCGGCCCGATTATCTCGCCTTCCTCACTGCCCGAGGCGCTGTGCCAGAAGGCCTGATAGCGGTGGGTGGCGGGATCCCTGGGGTCCCGCCTCAACCGCGCCCGGGAGATGACCTGCGCGGCGCCTTCTTCCTCATAGCGTTCGGCCACTTCCTCGAAGTCCTCGCCTTGGTCCAGTTGCTGGCGCGCCTCGGCGGCCGTCGCCTGCACGCCGGGCCGCGTCTGGGGAAAGAACATGCCCTGGACAGTCAGCGTTTCGGGATGCACGAACTGGCCCTCGCGCCGCCGGAATTCCTCCTCATACTCCTCCTCGCTGATGGCGATGTTTCCATGTTGGAGCGCCTGCCGGATGCGATACAGGACGGCCTCCTCGCCCAGCAGGCGGTCGTGCACCCGGTCAATGCCGAACTCGCGTTCATCCCGCATGGCCGCGAGCATGGCGTCATCCATGCCCCATTCCTCGGGATTGGGAAGATCCAGCATTAGCTCGGGATTCGTCTGCGCGAAGACTTGCTCGGCGCGTTCACGGGGCACGCTGATCACGCCCTCGCGCTGGAACCGTTGCCCTAGCCGGCGCTTGATCTCATCATCGATGTGGGTGCGAAGCGCCTCGGCGAGATCGTCGCGGGTGCGGATGACCGGGCGTTCTTCCGGCGGTTTCTCGCGGATGACTTCCATGAGGTCGCCCCGCGTGATGCTTTCGCCGCCCATTTCCGCCACCACAATGCGATCGCGATCGGCGATCATGCCGCAGCCGCTGACCAGGGCCGCGATAAGCCCCACCGCCAGAACGCGGCCCTTGATGGAGAACGGCGTGGTCGTTTCAATCATTTTCAACACTCGGGAATGACTCCTTTACCGTTTGGTCCGTGTCATGAGTTGGCGGCGCCGTTGAAGCAGGCCTTATAATGACCCGCCGGGACCGGCCGCCATGAAAGCAATGCTGCCTGAATTGTCGCATATTCGACGCTCTGGGGGGAACCGATGAGTTACTACATCTACATGACGCTGCTTGTGGCGGCGCTCATTCTGTGGGCGATTATCGCATTTCGCGGGGACGGCTCCGGCGGCGAGGATGAGTGAGGCGGGCGTTCGAGCCCCGAAACACGCGCCGCCGGTCTACTCGGGTTGCTCGTCTTGGTCCCCTTCCGTGGGCGGTTTGCCTATCCCAAGGGAGCGCAGGAAGGCGTCCACATCCACATCGGATGGCGTGGAGCCTTGCTCGGGGTG
>SKRY01000148.1 GCA_007118235.1 Candidatus Hydrogenedentota bacterium
ATTGTGTTCAGAGGTGGTAATCGGCTCGCGCCCGTCAATCGCCTCTCCCAAGGCATTGACCACGCGGCCCAGCATGGCCTCCCCCACCGGCGTGCCCGTGATGCGCCCGGTCCGGCGGACCGGGCGCATCACGGGCACGCCGGTCGGGGAGGCCATGCTGGGCCGGGTGGTCAATGCGTTGGGGGAGGCCATTGACGGGCGCGAGCCAATTACCACCTCCGAACACAATCCCACCGAACGCATCGCGCCGGGGATTGTGGATCGGGAGCCTGTGAAGGAACCCCTCCAGACGGGGATCAAGGCGATTGACGCCATGACGGCCATCGGCCGGGGGCAGCGCGAGCTGATCATTGGAGACCGGCAGACCGGCAAGACCGCCATCGCCATTGATACGATTATCAATCAAAAAGACACTGATGTGATCTGTATTTACGTGGCCATCGGCCAGAAACAGTCCACGGTGGCGCGCGTTGTCGATGAACTCAAGGAATACGGCGCCTTTGACCACACCGTTGTCGTGTCGGCCGGCGCGGCCGAGGCCGCGCCCCTGCAATACCTGGCGCCGTACACGGGTTGCGCGATCGGCGAATACTTCCGCGACCAAGGCAAGCACGCCCTGGTGGTGTACGATGACCTGAGCAAACATGCGGCGGCCTACCGCCAGCTTTCCTTGTTGCTCCGCCGGCCGCCTGGCCGTGAAGCGTATCCCGGCGATGTTTTCTATCTCCATTCCCGTTTGCTGGAGCGCGCGGCCAAGCTTCATGATTCGAAGGGCGGCGGCACTTTGACCGCGTTGCCCATCATTGAGACGCAGGCCGGCGACGTGTCCGCGTATATCCCAACCAACGTCATTTCCATCACCGACGGCCAGATCTACCTGGAGAGCGAGCTGTTCCACTCCGGCGTGCGGCCCGCCATCAACCCCGGCCTCAGCGTGTCCCGCGTGGGCGGGGCGGCGCAGCTCAAGGCCATGAAGAAGGTGGCGGGCACGTTGCGCATCGAGCTTGCCCAGTACCGCGAACTCGAGGCCTTCGCCCAATTTGGCAGCGATTTGGACAAGGCGACGCAGGATCAGCTCAACCGCGGCGCCCGGCTTGTCGAGATTCTCAAACAGCCCCAGTTCAGCCCGGTGCCCGTTGAAGAGCAAGTGCTCATCATCTACGCGGCCACGAACGGGTACGTGGATCAGATTCCCGAGAACTCGATTACGCGCTACGAGCGCGAAGTGTTTACCTATATGCGTACCGAACAGCCCGAACTGCTTGAGAAGCTGGCGCAAGGCGGCGAACTCACCGATGAGATCCGGCAAGAACTGGATAACGCGCTGAAGGCGTTTGGCGAGACGTTCAACCCCGAAGAAATCGAGACGTAGACCATGGCCGGCTTGCAAGATATCAAGCGGCGCATCCGCAGCGTACGCAACACGCAGAAGATCACGCGCGCCATGAAGATGGTGGCCGCGGCGAAGCTGCGGCGGGCGCAGGATTCCTTGGCGAATGTGCGGCCCTATGTGACCCATATTCGCGGCTTGGCCGAACGCCTGGCGGCGCGCGCCGAGGAACCGCACCCGTTTCTTGAGCAACCCTCGAAAGAGTCGCCGGTTACCTTGGTGGTCATCACCGCCGACCGGGGTCTTTGCGGCGGGTTCAACGCCATCCTTGTCAACGAGACGCTCCGGCTGCTGCGGGAGCAGTTCGCCTCGCGCACGGTCAAGCTCAGCGTGGTGGGCCGGCGGGGCTCCGAGACGCTCCGGCGGCGGGGCGCGGAGGTGGAAGCGGCGTACAGTCAGGTGGACGAGGATTCCCCCCAGCGTCTTGGGCGCGACATCGCCAATCGCTTCATGGAAGCCTATCGCGCGGAGGAAACGGGCGAGGTCTATTGCTTGTACAACGAGTTCCGGTCCGCCATCACTCAGCCGTTGCGCTTGGAGCGGCTGTTGCCCATGGAATGGGAGAGCGACCGGGACGATCCCAGTGTTGATTTCATCTATGAACCGTCGGCGGAAGACGTGCTTGATCAGCTCCTCGTCAATTATTTGCGCGTGGAGATGAACCGGATTCTGCGGGAGGCGGCCGCGAGTGAACACGGCTCCCGGATGACCGCCATGGATGCCGCCACCAATAACGCCGGTGAGGTTATCGACCGGCTCACCCTGCAATACAACCGAGCGCGGCAGGACACCATCACGCGTGAGGTTATCGAAGTTGTAAGCGGAGCGGAGGCCCTCTGAGAATGACGCAAGACACGACGCAAGACCCAACCGTGGGCCATGTGGCCCAGGTCATCGGACCGGTGGTGGATGTGACGTTTCCCCAAGGACACTTGCCCCCGATATACAATGCCCTCGAAATTGATCGTGCCGGGGAAAGCGGGGGACGGCTTGTGCTGGAGGTGGCGCAGCACCTTGGCGAAAGCGCCGTCCGCGCCGTGGCCATGCAAAGCACGGAGGGCCTGACCCGCGGCGCGACAGTGCGTGATACCGGGGAATACATCTCGCTGCCCGTGGGCAAGGAGATACTGGGCCGGATTATCAACGTCGTGGGCGAACCCGTGGACGAGAAGGGGCCGATCGAAACGAAGGAACGCTGGCCCATTCACCGCCCCACCCCCGCCTTCGAGGAACTCGAAACAAGCACCGAGATTTTCGAGACCGGCCTGAAGGTCATTGACCTGCTCGCTCCATATTCCCGGGGCGGCAAGACCGGCTTGTTCGGCGGCGCCGGCGTGGGCAAGACCGTGCTCATCATGGAGCTGATTCACAACGTCGCCACCAAACACGGCGGGTATTCCGTCTTTGCCGGCGTGGGCGAGCGGACGCGCGAAGGCAACGACCTCTGGCTTGAAATGACCGAGAGCGGGGTCATTAACAACGCGGCCCTCATCTACGGGCAGATGACCGAGCCGCCCGGCGCCCGGTTGCGCGTGGGCCTGACCGGCCTGACCGCCGCCGAATACTTCCGCGACGAGGGCGGCCAGGACGTGCTGCTGTTCATTGACAACATCTTCCGCTTCAGCCAGGCTGGCATGGAGGTGTCCGCGCTGCTGGGCCGCATGCCGAGCGCCGTGGGATACCAGCCTACCTTGGCCACCGAGATGGGGGAATTGCAGGAACGCATCACCACGACGAAGCGGGGCTCGATCACATCGGTCCAGGCCGTCTACGTTCCCGCGGACGACCTCACCGACCCCGCGCCCGCCACCACATTCGCCCACTTGGACGCCACCACCGTGCTCTCCCGTCAGATTTCCGAGCTGGGCATTTATCCCGCCGTGGACCCGCTGGATTCAACCAGCCGGATCCTCGACCCGCGCATCGTGGGCGACGAACACTACCGCGTGGCCCGGGGCGTGCAGGAGATCTTGCAGCGATACCGCGAACTCCAAGATATTATCGCCATCCTGGGCATGGATGAACTCTCCGAGGAAGACAAGGAGACCGTGAACCGCGCCCGCCGGATTCAGCGTTTCCTGTCTCAGCCCAACTTCGTGGCGGAACAATTCACCGGCATGCCGGGCAAGTACGTAAGCTTGGCGGACACCATCCGGAGCTTTGCCGAGATCCTTGCGGGCGAGCACGACAGTCTGCCGGAAAACGCATTCATGTATTGCGGAGCCATTGAGGACGCCGTGGAAAAAGCCAAGAAACAAACGAGCGCCGCCTGATGAGCGAAGGGTCCAACACCGTGCGCCTTGAAATCGTCGCCCCCGAACGATCCGTCATGCAGATGGACGTGCAAGAGGCCATCATTCCGGGCGTTGAAGGGTTGTTTACCGTGATGCCCGGCCATACCCCCTTCTTCACGATGACGCGGCCCGGGGCGGTGGTCGCGGTTGATCCCAAGGGGGAAGAGCACTTCTTCGCGGTTGCGGAGGGGTTCGTCGAAGTCTTGGAGGATCACATTGTCATTCTGCCGTTCACGGTCGAACACGAAGAAGAGATCGACCGCGATCGCGCCGAGGCCGCCCAGAGCCGGGCGCAACGCCGGCTTCGTCAGCAGGAGGACGACATCGATTTCGCCCGGGCCGAGGCCGCCCTTGAGCGCGCCTCTGCCCGTATCCAAGCGTACTCGCGTCTGCATTACTGAAAACAAGCGGGTGAGGCTTATCTGTTCGCCATTTCCGCGGCAGACGAACCCATCGGCGCCTATTGTCGCGGCCCCTCCCGCCAGTGTACACTGTTTACCCATACCGAGCACTGCGTTCCGTGCGCCGGGGCGCGTTCCGCCGGACGCGCTTCCAGGACCATCAGCAATACGCGCGGGCAGTTCCGCACATCTGTCCGCGTGGCAGGAGGTAAACCGTGAACGTGTACCACCGCCGTCAAAAGAATCATTCTCCCGCCGCAAGCGTGATTACCTATGTCCTGTTGCTCGCCATAGGGTTGAGCGGGGGATACGTGCTCCGGGGAGTTCACGACCCCTCGGATACTCCCGATACCGCGGATCTTCCCGCCGGATTCCCCGAGCCTTCCGATGACGAAAGGGCTGACCTGGAAGAGGCCGAGCCTCGGGTGGACCCGGCGCGTGAACCCAGGCGCGAGGACCCCGAAACGGCGCTGGACGGAGACGCCTATCACGCCGGCCGTCACCTTATCGTGGCCGTGCGGGGGACCGAGCTGGACAGCCGCACGCGGGACATGCTCCAGGAAGTGCGGCCGGGGGGCGTCCTTCTCAGAGCCGCGAACATTGAAAACGAGCAGCAGACCCTCGACTTGACGCGCGAAATCAAGGAGGCCGTGGGCCAAGGAACCGGCTTGGCCGATTGGCCTCTGATCGCCGTGGAACAAGAGGGCGGAGACTACAACGACCTGGCCCTGCCGGATGCCCCCTCCGCCCGTCAGATCGGCGACACGGGCGAGCCCTCCGAGGCGGCCGCGCTGGGCGCCTACTTTGCCCGGGAAGCCCGGGCCCGTGGCGCCGGGGTGTTGCTCGCTCCCGTGCTGGACATATACCAGTCCGGCGCCATGCCCGCGCTGGATACCCGCGCCTACGGGTCTGAACTCAACGTCGTCACCGCCATGGGGATCGCCTTCGCCCGGGGCGTCATGGACGAGGGCCTCATTCCCGTGGCGAAGCATTACCCTGGCTACGGCGCGGCCGAGCAGGAGGACGCCGAAAACATGCCGCCCGTTATCGAGGGCGACCATGGCGTGCTTGCGGAGATTATGTTTCCGTTTCTGGAGGCCTCGCTTCGCGGCGCCCCGGGGATCATGGTGGGCCACATCGCCGTGCCTGCCCTTGACCTTGATTACCCGAATCGCCCCGCCACCCTGTCGCCCGTGCTCATCCAGGAGACGCTCCGCGACCGCTGGAACTACGAAGGCGTTATTGTGGCCGAGGACATGACCCAGCGCGTGATCACCTACACGTACGACAGCGCCGAGGCGTGTATTCAGGCCCTGGAAGCCGGGAACGACATCCTCATCCTTGGCGATCCGGACGTGGCCCGCATTCGGGGCATCGTCCAGGACATCGAACGGGCCGTGGACGAGGGACGCCTCGGCCGGGACGCCCTGGAGGAGAGCCGGGCCCGGATTGAGGGCTGGCGCGATCTGTTGCGGGGCGAGGCGCCGGAGGAGGAGTTGCCCGAGATTCCTCCGCTCGATTTGGCTGAATACGAGGGCGAAACCCCGGGGCTCGATGCGCCCCTTGACGATATTGAACCGCTCGATGTGGCCGAGGAGCTGGAAGCGCCTGAGGAACTTGAGGAGTCCGAGGAACCTGAGTTGGAGTTGGCGGCACAGGGGGTCCGCGTCGAACACGAGGTGCAGCGCGGGGAGTATCTATCCCGCATCGCGCAGCGCTACGGCGTCAGTCAGGACGACATCGTGGAGTGGAACAACTTGTCCAGCCGCGACATCCAGTACGGAACCACGCTGGTGTTGTATGTTCCGGAGGAGCGCGTGGACGCGGCCGCCGAGGATCGCACGCCGCTTGAGCCGCTGCCCGAATTGCCCTCTGTCGAGACCCCGCCGGAAACGGACGACCAGCCCGTGGGCCTGCGGGCCATTGAACACACTGTCCAGCAAGGGGAAACGCTGACGCGTATTGGCGAGCGTTACGGCGTACGGCCCGCCGACATCATCGAATGGAACAATCTCGAGGACGAAACCATCCGGTGGGGATTCCCGCTTACGATTTACGTGCCGGAAAACGCGGAAGTCGATTGACCGCCGCACCCCCCGGCCGCCGAGAGTACAGCGGTCAATTGTCCAATACTGAAGGGGGAGTCAAGGGGGGACGTTGTTCCCCGCGCGGAGTCCTTGCCCGGCGATTGGGGCTTGCCCAAATTTGACAACTCTAAGCAGGACAGGTATCCTTTAGCCTTGTGAGGAGCCCCGTGGCGCGTCATCTTCGGCGAACGGGCGATGGACCCTTTGCGCCCGGCGGAGGGGGTGGATCCGTCTGGCAAGAGACGCCATGGCGAAACATCGGCGTCTCCCGGACGGCGCTGTGAGGAGTCGCGGCGTCACGAAAACGGGGCATGCGCGCCGCCTCACATGACATGACTACCCAATTCGGTTGGCCGCTGGCCTTTCTTAGCTGTTCTCATATCTCATTTTCACGGCCCCGGTGACACGCCGGCGGGAGACCGTGGGCGAGTGGCGGAATTGGCAGACGCGCTGGATTTAGGATCCAGTGTCCTTGTGATGTGCGGGTTCAAGTCCCGCCTCGCCCACCAACTTACGCAAACCGCAACTGGAAGAAAAAACACATCATGGCAGACGACAAGCACAACGATCAGGATACCGCTCAAGAGGAGGATCTCGCCGCGGGGGACGCTCCGGCGGCCGCCGACGTGGCGGAAGAAGGGGACGAGGAAGTCTTCAAGTTTGTTGAGGAGCCCGAGTTCGACGTGAAGTACCAGGGCGATTGCCTGTACGAGGTCGAGATTTCCATCCCTCCCGCTAACCGCGCCAAGAAGTCCGAGGAACTCTTCAGCGAGTTGAAGTCCGAGGCCGAGGTGCCGGGATTCCGCCCAGGGCGGGCTCCGCGGCGCGTGCTCGAAAAGCGGTTTGGAAAGGCGGTGAAGGGCGAGGTAATTTCGCATCTGCTTGACGCGGCCTTCCGGAAGCTTCTTGAGGAACAAGAGCTTGAGCCCCTGGATACCCCGGACATCGACGGGATCAAGGAGAATGAGGATTCGCCGGACACCGAACCTCTCAAATTCACCCTCAAGTTCGAGGTCGGGCCCATTGCGAAGCTCGATGACTATAAGAACCTTGAACTCGAACGCGAGGTGCTGAAGGTCGACGACGCCGAAGTCGATGAGGCCCTGGAGCGGGTAGGGGAGCAAAACCAGGATTACGCGGCGATCGATGACGCAGCCCAGGAGGGCGATCAAGTCGTCATCGACTTTGACGGAACCGTCGGCGGAGAGTTTTTCGAGGGCGGGGCGGGCCGCGATTATCCGTATATTCTGGGCGCCAAGCGTTTCTTCCCCGAGTTCGAAGAGGTGCTCACGGGCGCCAAGGCGGGCGACGAGAAGCAGTGTGAGGTCACCTTGCCCGATCACATGCCCAATGAGGCGTTGCGGGGGCAAAAGGCTCAATTCACCCTGAAGGTGAAAGAAGTCAGGCGCCGCCAGAAACCGGCGTTCAACGATGAATTCGCGCAGGGCCTCGGCTACGAGGACCTCGCCGACATGCGGGAAAAAATTCGCGAGAGTATTCAGGAGCGGTACGATTACGTGCTTGACTCCAGGCTCCAGGAACAAGCCATTGATACGTTGGTTGAAAAGGCGAGCTTTGAGCTGCCTCAATCCTGGGTCAAGCGTCTGACGGATTCCCATGTTGAGCAACTTCGTTCAGAGGCCGGCTATGACGAGAATGAGGCCGTGCCCGAGGAAGAGGAAGCGGAGTGGCGTGACCAGGCCGCGGAACGAGCCGACAAGGAAATCAAGCGGATGGCCGTCGTATCCACGATCATTCGGGAGGAGAAGCTTGAGGCCACCGAGGAAGACTTTGAGGACGAGGCGGAACGCATGACGCAAGACTACGGGATGAGAGCTTCCGTGCGTGATGTGGCTCAAGTGTTGATGGGGGGGCAGATGCGCTCCCACACGGAAGACCGAATCTTGCGCCGTAAGGCTTTGGACCTTGTCGTTGAGCATGCTACAATAGCGGAAAAGGAAATCGACAAGAGCGAACTCGAAAACGCTGATGAGGCGGAAAGCGAATCCTGATGGATATGAAGAATCCGATGGACATCCGCGGCGTTACCATCTACGAACAAACCAGCCGGGGCGAGCGCCTCTATGACATCTATTCAAGGCTGTTGGCCGACCGGATTGTTTTTCTTGGAATGCCTGTGGATGACCTCGTGGCGAACTATATTATCGGCCAGTTGTTGTTTTTGGAAGCCGAGGATCCGGATAAGGACATCCAGTTGTACATCAACACCCCCGGCGGCAGCGTGACCGCGGGATTGGCGATTTACGACACCATCCAGTACATCCGCCCCAATGTCTCGACCATCTGCTTGGGGCAGGCCGCAAGCATGGGCGCCGTGCTCATGGCGGCCGGAACGAACGGCAAGCGGTACAGCCTTCCCTACGCCCGGTTCCTGTTGCATCAGCCCATGGGGGGCGTGCACGGCCAGGCCTCGGATATTGATATCCAAGCCAAGGAGATTATCCGCATTGGCGAGATGATCGACGAGATCCTTGTGAAACACACCGGTCAGCCGTTGGAAATCATCCGCCGCGACAGCGACCGGGACTTTTTCATGGGCGCGGAAGAGGCCAAGGAGTACGGCCTGATCGACGAAGTCCTGCGCCGCGAGGATGCTTCAGTTCCAGTGAATTAGAAGCAGGGCGACACTGCTAGGTTTCTTTGATTATGGCGCCGCCGCGTGTACTTGCGGCGGCGTTTTTCGTGGGAGGCATCCTTGTTTTCCGCGGGCTGTTTCGCCACAATAGATTGGCTTCGAATAGGTGTTCTGAAATCAGCGGCCGCGCGGGCTTCACGGAACGCCGGGCGGCGCAACGGCGGCAGCCGGGAGGAGGGTAATACAACCGATGAGCAATCATGGTCTTGACTTCGCCAGCATCCATGAAATGGAAAACGTGGGCGCCATTGTGCTGGGCGGCGGGCGCGGCACGCGCCTTTACCCACTTACCGTGGAGCGGGCCAAGCCCGCCGTTCCCTTGGGGGGGCGGTACCGGCTCATTGATATTCCCCTCAGCAACTGTATTCACTCCCGGATTAACCGCATTTATGTGATGACCCAATTCAACAGCACCAGCTTGAACCGGCATGTGAATAACTCGTATAAGTTCGACAGTTTTAGCGGAGGCTTTGTCGAGATCCTGGCCGCCGAGCAGACTCCGGAAGGGGGAGACTGGTATCAAGGCACCGCCGACGCCGTGCGAAAACACCTCAAGCACATCATGAACCTGAATGCGGGGCACTTCTTGATTCTCTCCGGAGATCAGCTTTATCGCATGGATTACCGCACCCTTGTGGACACCCATCTGCGCAACAACGCCGACATCACCGTGTCCACGTTGCCGGTGAAGGAGAAGTCGGCCAGCGCTTGCGGCATCATGAAGGTGAGCGAAGACGGCCGGATAAACGAATTTGTGGAGAAGCCCCAGCCGGGTGAGCAACTCTCCGCCATGGTTTCGCCGATCTCCGTGTTCGAGCGCTACGGTTTATCCATTGAGCAAGGCGAGTATCTGGCTTCCATGGGGGTGTATGTCATCAAGCGGGAAGTGCTTGAGGACATTCTGAGGAAGAGGAACGACTGGACGGATTTCGGCACGCACATCATCCCCAATGCCCTATCCAACCGGCGGGTGATCGCCCACCTTTTTCCCGACTTCTGGGAAGACATCGGAACGGTGCGCTCCTACTATGATGTGAGCATGCGCCTGGTGCAGCAGAATCCGCCCTTCGAATTCCACAACCCCAAGCACCTGATCTTCACACGGGCCCGCTATTTGCCGGGCGCACGCATACGGGAGGCCAGCATCACAGACGCCTTTGTGTGTGAGGGAGCGCGAATCACCGAGACGAAAATCCATAACTCCATTGTGGGCATCCGCAGTTGTCTCGGCAAGAACACGGAACTGGATCGCACCATCTTGATGGGGGCGGATTACTATAACGAAGAAACCCGGAGCAATGCTCCCATTCCCATCGGAATCGGCGAGAATACGCGGATATCCGGCGCCATCGTGGATAAGAACGCCCGAATTGGGAAGAACGTTGTGATTCAGGGCAACAAAGAGATGCGGGATCGCAAGGGCCCTGGATTTGTCGTTCGGGATGGGATCGTGGTCATTCTCAAAAACGCCGTGATATCCGACGGGACCGAGATTGTGTGAGTCGTTTGGGGAAGCCGCGAGCGGGCTCAGCCCGTGATGGCGCGGTAGGTCAGACGGGCCGCGATGATTGCGAGCAGCGCGAACATCGCCTGACGCCGTCTGGCGCGCGTGAGGTTTTGGTTGATCCAGCGTCCCGCGGGTCCTCCTGCTTGGGCTCCCGCCACGATGAGCGGAGCGAGCGCGAGGTTGACCTGTCCCCACGTCCAAGGCAAATCCGTGGTGGTCTCGGCTTGGGCGTGGGCCGCCGTGGCCGCCAGGCAGGTCATTACCATGACCATGTTGCTGATGGCTACCACCCGCTTGTGAGAGGCCACCGCCGCCAAGAGAACCAATGGAACCATTATGGCGCCGCCGCCAACCCCGGTGGCGCCGCTTATTAACCCTGTCGTCAGCCCTATGAGAATAGCCATTTCCCGTTGGGGCTGCCGGGGGAGTTTTTCGGGCTCGTTGGGTTCGGGAAACGCCAGACGCAACGCGACCAGGGCCAGAACGATCACGAAGATCCAGGTGACGGCGCGTTCGGGCAGCAAGGCGGTGCTCCATGCGCCAGCATACCCGCCCGCGACGCTTCCGGCCGCAAGCCATCCCGTGAGCCGCCATTCAATGTCCGTCACGCCGCGATTCAACCGCCACGCGTTGATCAACGCGACGAAGGTGATGATGAACAGGCTTGTGCCTTTCGCCATGTGCTGATCCATGCCTGGCGCGAACTCGACGAACGCCGGCACCATGAGCAATCCGCCGCCGATCCCGAGCGCGTTGCTCACGACGCCAACGGCCGCTCCGAGAACGAGCATTTGCGCGAAAAACAGAAGAGAGACGTCAGGCATGCCGGGCCCTTTCGGTGGGGTTGTGGACGCCTACTCCGTGCGAATGATCTCAATGGGAATCTTGGATGAGAGTTCGTAGAGGTCCGGGCGGCGATCGCGGAAGGGGCGCACCATCCCGACTTCCCGTTGTTGAGCCAGGGAGCCCAAGTCCAGCTCGGTCATCACGACCGTCTCGACATTGGGGTCCGCCTGTGCGGCGATGGCGTTGGCTGGAAACGCGACGTCGCTGGGTGTGAAGACGGCGCTCTGCGCGTGGTTCACGAGACTGCTCTTGAGATTGGCGAGATTGCCGACATTGCCCGAGAGGAGCACGTACATCACGTTTTCCACGGCCCTCGCCCGCGCCGTGTAACGGACGCGATCATAGGCCTTGCGCTCGTCCGTGCTGAAGGGAACGAAAATGGCTTCCACGCCATGCAGACTGAGCAGCCGGGACACCTCGGGAAACTCGATGTCGTAGCAGATTTGTATGGCGAAGCGGGCCAGGCCAGTGTCGAAAATCTTGATGTCCTGCCCAGGTTGAATTCCCCACAATTTGCGTTCGCCGGGCGTGATGTGAAGCTTGTCCTGGGTGTACACCTTGCCCGTTGGCGTGAAGAGGTGGGCCACATTGAAGATTTGGTCCTCCCGGAGCACGGGATGTGACCCGCCGATGATGAAGAGCCCATACTGCTTGGCCATGCGGGTAAACATCTCGATATACCGGTCGGTGTATCGGGCAAGATCCTCGACCGCGTCGAGATAGTCGAGGTCGGGCCGCATCGTTCCGAAAAGCTGTGTGGTGAAGAGTTCGGGGAACATGATGAAGTGGCTGTAGTACTCGTCGGCGGTCTGAACAAAGAACTCCACTTGTCCCTCGAATTGCTCCCAGCTATGGATGCGGTGCATCATGTATTGGACCACGCATACCCGGACCTTTCGCACGGGCTTGCGGATGGGGGCGCCGGCGATTCGGCGCTGCTCGGGTTTGAAGTCGGGGTTGGGCATCTCAAGCAACGTGGCGTAGTTGAGGCTCGCCTTGTCGTTGAGATAGTCCATGTGCACGCCCCGGACCTTGTACCCAGCGCGCAAATGAGTATTGAGGGCGGGATCCTTGATATCGCCCCGGACGACCTTGTCCACGTACTCTTCCGCGGTCATGCGCCCGGCGTAGTCCCGGTAACCGGGAATGCGGCCGCCCGCGACCATGCGGCGCAGGTTGAAACGGCGCACGATTTCCTTCCGCCCGCCGTAGAGTTTTTGGGCGATGCCCCGGCCGCGATAGTCGGGGTGTACCGCGATATCGGCCCCGTACAGGGTGTCGCCGCTGGGATTGTGGTTGCTGAAGGTGCCCATCCCGGTGATTTCGTCGTAGGAGTGCCACGGGGAATCGTCATCGAGCTGCACGATGAGGGATGCGGCGTAGCCCACGATTGTTCCATCAACCTCGGCCAGCAACTGCCCTTCGGGGAAGGCTTCGAGCTGCATGCGGAAAAGGCGCTCGTCGCATAGCGCGTCGGGCGGGAAGTGGGGATACGACGCCCGTTCGCAGGCCACGATGCCGGGGATGTCCTCGTAGCGCCAGTTGCGAATGGTGACGTCTTCAGCGGTTATGGTCATTGTGGATCCTTTGCACGTATGGGGTGGCGGGCTGGTTATCCCTTGGAACCGGGGGCGCGCCTTCGTTGGATGGCCGCCGCCGAAGCGGGCATGCCCACAACATGCGGGCGCCGGACACACTCCACTCTCGGAGTCTCATACAGGCTCATAGCTCAGTAACCTGGAAGATGTGCATGGCGGGGCGGCCGAGCGCGAGCGCCAAGAGCCGTTTGCGAAATAACGCGTAACGCGGAAATGTATACACTCCGTCCTTATTCTAACCTGAATGGGGGGTGATGGCAAATTGCCATGGTTTGGCCTCTTCAGTTAAGGTTGTATATCCTGAAGGGGCCGCTCCTGCTTGAAAGCGCCAGTGAATCCCTATACTTTTGTGGGCGGCAACGAGGCGGCAATCGTTCACGATGCGCCGGGCATGGATCGGCCCAGTTTCAACTCGCCATGACGCGTACGCAGGATATGCCCATGGGATGGGGGCCGCCGGGGAAGGCCCCAATTCGAAGAAAGAAGCAAGGAGACGACGCATTTATGGTAGACCTCAGCAAGGTCACGAAGGCCGCGGATTGGCCCAAGCAGCGCCAGGAGATCGAAACGGTGGTTCGCGAATGGTTGGGCCCGCTCCCCGAGACGCGGGTCGAACCGCAGATCAAGGTGATGGATGAGCAATCCGGACCCGGCTATACCCGGCGCCGGATCAATTACTTCGTGGACGAGTGGCAGCGCATTTCCGCGTGGCTTTTCGTGCCGGAAGCGCGCGATGAGGAGCGTCCGGGCATCCTGTGTTGCCATCGCGCGGTGAATCAGGGAAAGGATGAGGCCGCCGGCATCGATGCGGATCCGCGCCTCGCCTTCGCGCAACACTACGCGGAACAGGGGTATTTCACCATCGCTCCGGATTGCGTCACGGCGGGCGAACGGGTCACGCCCGGTCTGAAGCCATACGACACCAAGGGGATATACCGGGATCAACCCGGCGTCTCGGCGTTGGGAAGGATGCTGTTTGACCACATCCGCGCCTTGGACGTGCTCGCGGACATCAAGCAGGTGGACAGCGCCCGCTTGGGCGTGATTGGTCACGGCTTGGGAGGAGTGAACGCGTTGCTGGCGGCCGCCTTTGACGATCGGGCTCAGGCCTGTGTGGCGAGCAGCGCGTTCATCCGGTTCGCCGACGATCCCGACCCCGTGGCCCGGTGGGCCAGTGAAGACAGCTTCATCTACTTGCCAAAGGTGCGGGAGGCGGCTGAAACAGGTGAGTTCCCCTTTGATTGGGAACATATTCTGGCCTTGGCCGCGCCCAGCGCGGTGCTCTTGAATACACCGCTCAATGATCCGGCCTTCCCAAAGCCCGCGAGTTGCCGGAAGGCGGTCACCGAGGTCAAGAAGATCTACAAGCTCCTTGGCGCGCCGGACGCCGTCGAGAATCATACCCATCGCGATGGCCCTGGGTTTTCGCGGGCCTCCCTGCAAATCGCCGACGAGTGGCTGGAGCGCTGGTTGTGATCGAGACAGGGACATCGCGGAAAGGTTTGTCAGCGCCGCCGCCAACTGGGGGTGAACGAAGGGAAAATCATGGACAAGCTGGTCCAGTTTGAAACGCCCGAAAACATTACCGTAACATACCGGCTGGCGGGTCCGGGCCGGCGATTCATGGCGGTGTTGTTCGACTATTTCATTGTCTCGGCGGCGGTTATCCTCTTATTCGCCGCCGGGCTGATCGCTCTCACCGTGTTCGCGCCCCAAGTGGGGGACATGGTCATTTATTGGGCGCTCATTCTCACCATCATGATCCTGGTCCCCGCCTTCTTTTCCCTGGCGTATTTTGTGTACTACGAGTGGCGGCGGAACGGCCAAACCCCTGGCGCGTCCCTCATGAACATCCGGGTTGTCATGGATCACGGGTTTTCGTTGACCCTGTCGGCGGTCATTATCCGCACCCTCTTCCGGATCATTGACCAATTCCCTCTTCTCTGGATCGTTCCCGTACTGAGCGAGAAATGGCAGCGAGTGGGGGACATGGTGGCGGGGACGCTGGTGGTGCGGGAGGATGAGACAGCCCAGGACGCCTTGCGAACGCGTCTCATGGCCCGGGACCCCGGGGAAGCGGTCTTCCGGTTCAATCCGGCTCAGGTCAACGGTCTGGACGAATTGGATGCGCAAGCCATTGAAGTCTTTCTAAGCCGGCGGCAAGGCATTCATCCCGAGCATCGCGCCCAATTGGCCGAACGTCTTACCGATGTCATCATCCAGCGGGCAGGTTTCGTGGAGCCGGTTGAAACAGGTCAGCGCGAGCAATTCCTCGAAGACTTGTTGGCGGCCCTGGCCCGCCGCGACGCGCGCGAGCTGGGGTGACGCCGCCTCACGCCGTTTGAAGCGTTTGATCCCCGGCGGCGCCCGGATGCCGCATAGGCGCCGCCATTCACGACACACAATTCCCAACTCACGAGATCAGGAGGCCATTTGTCATGACACAAACGAATGAACGGGTATACACCGCCGCCAACGCGGGTGAACTGCGCGAGGCCGTGGCGCGCATTGTGGATGAACAGCCGGTCACGGATATGCACACCCATCTCTATGCGCCGGTCTTTGGCGAGCTTCTATTGTGGGGCATCGACGAGGTTCTCACCTATCACTATCTCATCGCCGAGGCCGTGCGGGCTTCGCGCATTTCCTACGAGACCTATTGGGGGATGAGCAAGCCCGAGCAGGCCGCCTTCATCTGGCAGACGCTTTTCGTGGATCGCACCCCCTACAGCGAAGCGTGCCGGGGGGTTGTGACTGTGCTCAACCGGCTTGGCCTGAACCCGGGCGATGGCCGGCTGGAGGATTTTCGCGCGTATTTCGCCAGTCAGTCCGTCGAGGATCAGGTGGACGACGTGTTCAAGGCGGCGAATCTCGAATCGGTGGTGATGACCAACGACCCCTTTGATGACATGGAACGGCCCGTGTGGGAGGAGGGGGCCGCCGTTGATCCGCGCTTTCACGCCGCCCTGCGCATCGACCCCTTGCTGAACGATTGGGAGAACGCGGCATCTATTCTGAACGCGCGGGGTTACAACGTGGACGCCGGCTTCGGCGGCCAAACGGTGGCCGAGGTGCGCCGCTTCCTCTCGGAGTGGATTCAACGCATGAAGGCCCTCTACATGGCGGTGTCCCTTCCGCCGGACTTCGCCTATCCCGATGACACGCCCCGATCCCGGGTGATCCGGGAATGCATCCTGCCCACGGCCGAGGAGCACGGAATCCCCTTCGCCCTCATGATTGGCGTGAAGCGCGGGGTGAATCCCGCCCTGAAACTCGCGGGCGATGGCGTGGGCGTCGCGTCCGTTGACGCCGTGGAACGGCTTTGCGCCGAGAATCCCTCCAACAAGTTCATGGTCACCATGTTGGCCCGGGAGAACCAGCACGCCTTGTGCGTGGCCGCGCGAAAGTTCCCGAACCTCATGCTGTTCGGCTGCTGGTGGTTCCTCAACAACCCCGTGTTGATTGAAGAGATGACCCGCATGCGCTTCGAGTTGCTCGGCAGCAGCGTTGTACCCCAACACAGCGACGCCCGCGTCCTCGAACAAGTGCTGTACAAGTGGGACCACAGCCGGCGGATTATCGCCAAGGTGCTGGCGGACAAATACGAGGATCTCGTGGCGAGCGGCTGGAAACTGAGCGAGACCGCCATTCGCGAGGACGCGCAACGCTTGCTGGGCGGCGCGTTCTGGGATTTCCTGTCGTAACGAAGGCGAGGGCGCTTCCCGGCGTTTGGTGCTGGACGCCGGGAAGCCGCTCCACGCGGGCCCGTATCCGGCGATTGCGGGGCGTATGCGGCATGGCATTCGGCCCGGTTTTGGCGTTATAATCCCGGTTTCCAACCCGGAGTTCTCTTCACCGCCATGCGGCTTCTCAACCGGTATATTATAACGCAAATCACCGTTCCGCTCCTTCTGGCGCTCGCGGTAATCAGCTTTTTCACTGTGGCCAACGAGCTGCGGGATCACGTCGACCCCGCCGGGGCGGCGATCGTGCAAACGGCCCTGCTTCAGGTCCGGCCGCAGGACCTGTTGTTTCTGGCGCTTCTTTTCCTTCCCACCGTGGTGATCTACGTGATTCCCATCACGTACATGACCGGCATTCTGTTGGCGTTTGGCGGGCTCGCCGAGCACAACGAGATAACCGCCATGCGCGCCGCGGGGATTCCGCTCAAGCGCATTGTCCTGCCCGTGGTGCTGGGCGGGGTGGTGCTCGCTGGATTGTGTTTCGCGTTGCAGGACCGGGTGCAACCACCGGCCGTGGCCCGGGCCACGCAGCTCATGTTCATCGACATCCCCCTGCGCATCACGCTGGACAAACTGCCCGAGGGGACTATGCACGACGTGGGGGGGTGGCGGTTCTACATCGGCGACCGGGATCCCGAGGAGCGGGCGCTCTACGACATCACCATCCTCATGCCCGGCCAGCGGGGAGAGACGTGGATTTATTACGCCCAGTCCGCCCGCGTGCTTCCCGGACGCGAGCGCACGACGCTTCGGCTTCAGAACGGCCACATCATTCTGCCCGATGAAGAGGGGCGGCTGGCGCGGAGCACGTTCAACGAGTGGACCCTGACGGCGCCGGAGCTTGTGCCCCGGGAAGAACGGGAGGATCGGCGGGCGCTGTCCCTTGCGCAGCTCTTCGCGCAAGAACGTGAACTGCGCCAAGCGTACGCGGCGGAGGGCGCTTCCGATGACCGCGATGAGCTGAGGCGTTTCCGGCGGGAGATCGGCGAGCGCATCGCCCTGCCTTTCGCTTCGCTGGCGGTGAGCGTGGTGGCCGCGCCCCTGGCGGTTCGGCGGCGGCGCGGGGGCAAGGCCTACAGCTTCGCCATTGGCGCGGGCGTTTTCCTAGCGTATTACGTGGTGATGATGCTGGCCGACCGCAGCGGACTCTTGCCCATGGGCGAGGCCGTGTTGCGGGCGTTCGCGCCGAACCTCGCGCTAGGCCTGGCGGGCGTGTGGCTCATCTGGCGGGTGGACAACGTATGACCACCCTCGACCGCTATTTGATGGGCCAGACCGTGGGCGTGCTCGTGAAGACCCTCCTGACCTTCGCGGGCCTGTTTGTGCTGATCGACTACCTCACCGATCTCCGCACGGACGCGGCGGCGCACAATGTCCCGTGGCTCGTGGTGGCGCAGTACTACCTCTACTTCTCGCCTCATATTCTGTTCGAGGCCGCGCCGCTCGCCATGCTGGTGGCGGGGCTCCTCGTGTTGGGCAAGGCGGCCGAACACAACGAAGTGACGGCGGCCCTGGCGGGAGGCATCAGCCTCTATCGTCTGGTTTGGGCGCCGGTTCTCGTGGCGTTCGTGTTCGCGCTGTTGTCCTTTGGGTTGGAGGAAGGCTTCGGCTCGCGGGCCATCGCGGAGGCCGACCGGCTGGAGCGCAACTACTTTGGCCAACGCCGGGATGACCCGCGCGGGAGCCAGAGCTGGGTGAACCTCGACGGCGGCTGGACGTGCCACATCATGAAATACAACCGGCTCGCCAATACGGGCGAGCAAGCCATTTTGCACCGAATTGGGTCCGATGCCGTGGAGCAGATCCTGGCGGACCGCATCTTCTGGGATGAGGCCGAAGGGCAGTGGTATCTGGAGGATGGACGCTGGGTGGTGTTCGACGCCGAAGTGAACGCCATCCTCGAGGACCACCGGATCACGCAACGTCCCGCGCCCATTCAGGAGTCCCCCCAGGCGTTGTTCGCCATCGCCGAGCCGCCCGAAACCAAACGCGCGGCCGAGCTAGCCGAGGACATCCGGTGGGCGGAGGGCCGCGGCATACCCACGCACTCGCTGTGGGTGGACTATCACGTCAAGTTCTCCCGGCCCGCCCTGAGTTTTGTGATGATCTGGCTGGCGATTCCGTTTGCTTTGCGCTTGCGCCGGGGCGGACTCGCCATCAGCTTCGGCGCCAGCATCGTCATCGCCATTGTCTACCTTCTCGTCTTCAGCGTAAGCACCGCCTTTGGCCACGTCGGCCAAATCCCCCCTGTCGTGGCGGCGTGGCTGGCGAACGTGCTGTTTCTCGTGGTTGGAATCGCGCTGTTCAGCCGCACCCCGACCTGAGCCGTTCCCTCTCCTGATCGAAATTCCTACCATCTGGCGCCTTTGCATGATTGCGCCTACCATTTCGTATGTTGTGGTCCTTGGGCCAACCTCTCCTGGCTTTCCCTGTTGCCCCTCCCGTCTTCGTAAGTCCTTTCGCCACAACGATGTACCCATTGTAGGGTGTCCTTGGCACGCGTATTGCTCCTGTAGCGGTGTCCCGCCGCAACACTTCATTTGCCCAGCAACGGGCGCCACCCATTGAGAGAGACGGCTGTACGGGCCGTCCGCATCACTAGGAAAGGAGCAATACGCATGACAAGAGGAAAGAAAGGTTTAGGGCTATTGATGGGTCTTCCCATCGCCTTGGCGCTGTACTTGGGTTTCGCGCCGGGGGCCATGGCGGAAGAGATATCGATCGAGATGTTCACGATCAACAATCTGTGGATTCTCGTGGCGACGTTTCTGGTGTTCACGATGCACCTCGGCTTCGCCAGCCTGGAAGCAGGGATGACCCGCGCCAAGAACGTCGTCAACATCCTGTTCAAGAACGTGTTCATCATTTCGATGGGTATCCTGGTCTACGCCATCATCGGGTTCAGCTTCATGTATCCCGGCGAATTCGGAGGCGTATTCGGATGGGCCGGTCTTGGGCTGGATCCGGGGCCGGACGGTCAGACGATGGCCTACGATCCCGGGTTCACGTACTACACCGACTTCATCTTCCAGGCCATGTTCGCGGCGACCGCCGCCACCATCGTCTCCGGCGCGGTGGCGGAACGGATCAAGCTTCCCTCGTTCATGATCTTCAGCACAGTCTACGTCGCGACCACGTATCCCATCGTCGGTTCGTGGGTGTGGGGCGGCGGCTGGCTGGATGAAATGGGCTTCATGGACTTCGCGGGCTCGACCCTGGTCCACAGCGCGGGCGGCTGGGCGGCCTTGGCGGGCGTCATTTTGCTCGGTCCCCGGCTCGGCAAGTACGTCGGCGGCGTCATACGGCCCATCGAGGGCCACAGCATGCCCCTGGTCACCATCGGCGTGTTCCTCCTATGGCTAGGCTGGTTCGGTTTCAACGGCGGCTCCGTGCTCACGGCGGATCCCGATGAAGTGTCCTACGTCTTCGTGACCACGGCCATCGCGGCGGCGGCGGGCATCTTCGGCGCCATGGCCACGTCGTGGACCGTTCAGTCCAAGCCCGACCTCACCATGACGCTCAACGGCGCGCTCGCGGGACTCGTGGGCATCACCGCCGGGGCCGACGTCATCCCCGTCTTCTGGTCGGCCGTGGTGGGGCTTATCGCCGGCGTCATCGTGGTGCTCGCCGTGCTCGGCTTCGACCGCATCGGGATTGACGACCCCGTCGGCGCCATCTCCGTACACGCCATCTGCGGCGTGTGGGGCACGCTGGCCGTGGGCATCTTCGGCGGCGGCAGTTTCGTAACCCAGCTCATCGGCGTCGGGGCGTCGGGGCTGACGTATTTCATCACGGCGTTCATTTTCTTCGCCATCTTGAAGGCTACGCTCGGCATCCGGATTTCCGAGACCGAGGAGAACCGCGGACTGGACATCGACGAACACGGCATGGAGGCGTACGGCGGCTTCCAAATCTTCACCAGCAAATAAGCGCGGGCAACCCCCAGCCATAAGGAGATAGCATGAGATGAAACTGATTATCGCGTACATACAACCCGAACGGCTCAACCAAGTGAAGCAAGCCCTGTTCGAACACGACGTCAAGCGCATGTCGGTGACCAACGCCCTGGGATGCGGTCAGCAGATGGGTTACAGCGAGACCTATCGCGGCGCCACGGTCGAGGTCAATCTGCTCAAGAAAATCCGCATGGAAATCGCGGTCAACGAGGACTTTGTCAAGACCGCCGTCGACGCCATCATTAAAGGCGCGAAAACCGGCGGGATCGGCGATGGCAAGATCTTCATCCTTGACCTTGGCGAATGCATCCGGATTCGCACGGGCGAAACCGGCAAGAACGCCATCGGCTAACCCATCGCGCGCGGCCCGGCCCTTCCCCGAACGGGAGTAGCGGCCGGGCC
>SKRY01000236.1 GCA_007118235.1 Candidatus Hydrogenedentota bacterium
GTGAGAGTGAGAGCGGGGGACCCGTCCTTGCCTATTGCGTGGTGAGGCGCACGACGTTCACGCGGGCGGTGGCTGTTCGGCCCGTCAACATGTCGCGCGCGATGACGCGGTAACGCCCGGGACGCTGGTTGTGGGCCAAAGGGAAGTACGCTTGGGCGCGCCCGTCCCGGGCTTCAATCGTCTGGCTGTGGTAGGACACCGTTTCCCCCGTGGGGTCCTCCAAACGCAAGCGAATCCAGTGTTTGCCTGGTAAACCGTCCTGAGTCCTGAGCGCAAGCGCGATAGGAATGCGTTCGCCTGCGGTGACCTGATCGGGTGCGAGCATGGCCAGTTCGGTGACCTCGTAGGGCAGCACGCTGTATACGGCGGCGTCCCCAGGGCCAAGGCGCACGGCGATCCGTTGTGGCCGGGTCACGGGTTCGCCGCTGATGAGATCATAGACATAGCCTCCGCCGGATAGATTGAGGCGGAGGCGTGTCTGATCCGGGCCTCGAACGGGATCCCGGAGCAATCCAACGAACGCAGCCTCCCCGAACCGGAATCCGACGCGTTCACCCGGGAACCAGTTCTCCTCCTGAAAAAGCTCCACGATGGGGCGGAGGCCCGCGTTCCGCAGGGCGGAGTCCAGCGCGCCGCGTAGCACTTCATCGGCCTCGGCGTCTTCTCCGGACTCCGGCAATTCGCCTTCAAAAAGCACGGTCTTGACGGCCTCGCCGGTGTCCCGCCAAGCAATGAGCGGTGTCAAGTGAACCTGTTCACTCTCACCTTCGGCCTCGTCTCCCGCGATTTCGCTTGTTACCTGTTCTTGGGCGAACAGGTCCGCAAGGGGAGAGGCGTCCCGTTCGACGCCGCTGGCATTGTGTGTCCCGGGAACCCCGGCGGCGATAAGCACACCGCCGTCCTCAACAAAGGCCTCCAAAGCGGCTGCTTCTTCCGCGTCCAAGGCCTGTATCATGGGAAGCACGAGCACCGTGTATTCGTTGAGCCGTTCGCCAGTCAACTCAGGGTATGCGATGAGATCCGCCTGATAGCCGAGGTCTTGGAGCGCATGATGGAGGCGCTCTTGCGCTTCGGGCAAGGCGGCGGCGCCGGGATTGAAGTGGCTCAAGTAATAACTGGGCCGATTAACGTACATCGCGACGCCCGAATGGCCCAAATATCCTTGATGCGCCATTGTTCCGATTGTGTTTCTCGCCGTTTCTGCTGTTTCGCTTACAGCTTCTAGCAGCGGAGTGGGGCGGCCGTCCATTGTAATGGCCGCTGGTAACCAGTGACTATCGGGGTTACCCAGGGCGCCATCCCAGACAATGCCGCGAAATCCGTTCAATGCGGCTCGCCAAACAAGCCACCGCGCGTGGGACAACCCGTTTTCCAGGCTTTCCGGGCCGTTATACGATAGCGACCAGTACGCGTCCGGCCGGCGGCGGGCCCGTAGCGGGGCCATGGCGGCGGGTTCGGGAGGCGCGGATATCCAGCTTAAGCCGCGGCTCAACGCATCTAAATCCAGACCGCTGAAGGGACAGGGAGCGCGGCTCAAGCTAATCCCGGCATGAACCGCAGGGAAAAGGTCCTCCAGAAGATCCATGTCCCTGTCATGCACGGCGGAGAAACGCTCCTCCATGAACAGCCGATGGGCAATCCAAGGCGCGGGCCTGTCTTCTTGTAAGGCCGTTTCGATGTCAAGGGGTTGTACTTCATCCCAGTCCGTATAGGCGGCGCCCCATGCTTCGTTTAGGGCTTCGAGTGACCCCATGCGATCGCTCAACCAAGCTTGAAAAGCCGCCGCACAGTGCGTGCACAGACAGACATCTTTTCCCTCTTCGGCGGCTAGCCGGTTGTCGTGGCCGAGCGAATAGTAGGGGGGGCCGGCATCCCAAGGCGCGGTGGCCTCATGGTGGAGCCGTTGGTGCTGAGCGTGATGATACGCCCCTTCCGAGATACAGGGGACCCGTTCGCCCTCGGCGTTCACGCTTTCGGGCCGGTGGTTGGTGAGGGTACGAAGCTGCCGGAGCCCCTTGTTCTTCACAAAAAAGCTCGGGCCTTCTCCATCGGGCGTGTACAAGGTGTCCACGCCATGCTCCGCAAGCACGCGATTCCAATGCTGAAGGTTGTACTCGGCCCCGCCTGAGCCCCGCACAGCCAGACTGAATTCGCGGCGATCAAGCCGGTGACTGACGGGCAAGTAGCCATGGCGGTAAGCGGCGTACTGCAACTCGTATTCCGTGAACGGACCTCGCTCCTGGGCAACGGCGAAGATCTCAATCTTGACCACGGGGCCAATGAGATCGGCGAAGCTGAGATCAAACTCAACCCGGCCGCCATCGGGTCCAACGGGGGCATACTGCTCCGAGACTCGGCGCCCGACATTGTCGACAGCCCTAGCGTAAATGGTCTGAGGCCGCGGATTGTGAAAATCGGGCCGCGTGTCCAGTGTGACATCCAAGGTGTCATGGGGTTGCAGCGTGTTCTTGGAAAAGGTCACATTGCTGATATCGGGCCATCCGTCCAGCTCGATGGCCTCGGTGTGCCACAAGGCGGTGCGATCACGGTAGCGGAGCCATATGTCCACGAGATACTCGCCCGGCCCCACATTGAGATACAAGGGGTACGTCTGACTTCCCTCAACCAAGCGTCCGCTGTACTCCTGAAGGATGGCGCGTTCCCGCACCGGTGAGCGTATTTGGACGGTGACATCGTAGTCCCGGGGAGCGGGTTCCGACAGGCGCAGCCTGTATGGCCGGAATACTTGAGCCACCGAGGCGTCCCGCATGCGTTGAAGAAAGGGCTCGGGCAGATCAGGCGGCGCCTCAAGTTCGTCCGGGCCTTCTGGCCCTGTTGACTCCACCGAGGCAATGGTTACTTCGGGCTCACGATCGGCCGCCCACAATAGGACGCGGCCCACAAGGGAAAGGTAGTTGTCAAAGTGGGGGCGCCGCGCCGCGTGGGGTTCGGTGAGTGCCGGAAGCACGAAGTGCGTGTCCGCGGCTTGCCCGTCGTAGGCAAACTCGGCGACGCGGCCTTCGCCCAAGGAGCCCGCGCGGAGAAACGGGAGACCATCCGCCCATTCCGGGGTGAATCGTTCCCCGATTCCGGACGTAACCCATGGGGGTAATGACCCGCCCTCATACTCATCACCCAACACATCCGGCGCGCGTGAGTCCCCGGCGCCATGATGAAACCACACCAGGCCCGCGCCCTCGCGGACGCGTTGGCGAACGCCATCGGCGAATCCCTCTGGCAGGCCGTCAAGCTCCACGTTCCCCACGGCTATCACATCCAAGGGCGCGTTCAGAGCGTTGAGGAATTCGGTGATGCGTTGGTCTTGCTGAAGCGCTGCGTAATCCGCGGTCTCCGATTCGGCGGGGGGAGCGAGGGCATCCGGCCGCCACAAGGGAACCACCGAGTAGCGAATAGGAATACGCTGCGCTATTTCCACCACGTCTCGCGCCGCCGAACGCGGGACAATGAACACCACGCGCAACGGATCCCCGGGCAGTCTCTCCGCCCATTTCGTGTGTTCGGTCTCGCTCTCCAGCGTCACCGCCGCGAGATCGCCGTACAGCTCCTCGGGGCCGGGTTCGCCCCGGCTGAACCACCCTTCCGCCCCGAGGGGAAGACATGCGGCGCATGCCGCGGCGCCAAGAATAAGCAGTCGTGGAAACGCCATATAGCCCTTTGTGTCCAGTCCACTGTGTTGCGGACGTTGTGTCTCTAGATCGCCTTTCGGAATTACTCTAGTGTATCATAAGGGAACGTCCGCTGAGGTTCAGCCGGGCCCGAGGCCTAATAAGGAGCAAGCCATCGTGCCAGATGATATGTTTTTGTCCCCGGACCGAAAATCGCTGTGGCGGGGCAGGCGAATTGCGCGCCGCACGCACATATTCCGCCCATGCCTGGTCTGGCCCCGCGAAATGCCGGAGATGAAATTGCACGGCGTGGCGCTCGACGTGTCCCCCTACGGGATGCGCATTCGGATGCTGGAGAGCTTGCCGCCCGGCACGGAAGTGCGCATCCAGCTCATGCGGGACGACGAGTTCAGCGAACCCTTGGCGCGTCCAATCGCCGCTGAGGTGGTGCGCAACACGCAGGACGGCGGCGGCTTCGTGGATCACGGGGTTTCGATTCCCCACGAGGCCGTTAAGCGGGAACAGCACAAACCCCTCCTCCTGCCGCGCCGCCCCATTCAACGGCTTTCCAACACCCGCATGCACACCATCGATTTCCGAATTGGCGGGGATGGAATCAAACGGCGCTAACATTCGGCGATGGCCCAGCGAACGTGTTGACAGGGTGGGGGCAAAAGCCTAGAATCATCCATACAGCATCATGACCTCGCCGGATGGGCGGCCCAGGTTCCATCGCGGAGGGCAAGAAGAAGCAGGAGAGAGCACATCATGGATACGCGCAAGAACAACGCAATGTCCCGCAGGGGATTCTTGAGGGCTGCGGCCTTGTCCGCGGCGGCGGCAAGTCTAGGACCGGCCATCGCCCCAGCGTCCGTCCTCGGCCGCGCCGGAGCCGTCCCGCCCAGCGATCGCATCACGCTCGGGTTCATCGGCTTGGGCAAGATGATGCCCACGCATATAGGCCATTTCATTGGGATGCCGGAATGCCAGGCCGTGGCGGTGTGTGATGTCGAGGGCATCAGGTTGGAGCGGACCAAACAACGCATTGAGGACCATTACGCGGAAGCCAACGGCGGCAACACCTACAGCGGATGCGATGCCTACAAGGACTTCCGCGAGGTCCTGGCGCGTAATGACATAGACGCCGTCGTTATCGCCACCCCGGAACATTGGCATGCGATTCCCACCATCATGGCCGCAAAGGCCGGCAAGGATATCTATTGCGAGAAACCACTTGGCTTGACCATCAGGGAAGGGCAGGCGGTCGTGCGGACGGTACAGGAAACGGGCGCCGTGCTCCAGACGGGCAGCCAGCTCCGATCGGAAAACGGCGTTCGCCGGGCCTGCGAGTTGGTGCGCAACGGCCTCATCGGCGAGTTACACACCGTGCATGTGAATCCCGGGAACTGGCCGATGGTGAGAAAGGAGTGTGACCTGCCCGCCGAACCCACGCCTGATGAACTGGATTGGGACATGTGGCTCGGGCAGGCCCCTGAACGGCCGTATCATTCCGACTTGGCGCCCCATATCGATGAAGACGGCTGGCCCGAATGGCGCCTGTACTTCGATTTCGCGGGCGGCAATCTGACCGACTTTGGCGCGCACGATTTCGACAAGGCCCAGTGGGCCATGGGACGAGATGGAAGCGGCCCCGTTGAAGTGATGCCGGCGAATGGCGTCGACCGTCCACATATGACCTTTCGGTACGACGACGGTGTCGTAATGTACTACGGCGGAGCGCGTGACCAGGAAAATCGGCCCATCAGCGGACGAGCACAAGAATTCGTCGGTGATGAAGGGCGCGTCATCGTGCGAGGCGGGAGCATGCAGACCGATCCGCCGGAACTCGCCGATGTACCCCTCGGCGATGACGCCATCCGTCTCTACGAGAATGAGTCCCATTGGAAGGACTGGATAGAGTGCATCAAGGAGCGCACACAGCCCATCGCCAACGCCGAGGTAGGGCACAGTTCGGCCACCATCTGTCACCTCGGGAACATCGCCTATCTCCTGGACCGTCCAATCGTGTGGGATCCCGAAACGGAGACGTTCCCCAACGATGACGAAGCTGAACAGTATCTCTCCAGAGAGATGCGCGCCCCCTGGACTCTCGACATGACTCTTTAGAAACATCTTGCAACAGCCGGGTGGTTTCGCGGGGGCTCGCTGAAAAGCATTCGCCGCGCGATCACCCGGTTGCATCACATTAGTCCCCGCTTAAGGCCTATCGATTTATTCCGCTACACCTATAATCCCCGCAAGATCGCCCTCGACCCAATTCGAAACACCCCATTTCGGTCCTAACAACATACAACACATCCAGCCAGTCAGACTTACCCAGCTCGTGTTCGGCGACAAGCAACCACTCACTACAGCCCTCAAGCCGCCTGCAACTCCAAGCAAGCTCACCCTCCACTGACGAATCCTGACGGGACGGGGGAGCGGAGCCGCCTGAAGTCACGCCGGTTTAACCAAGCCCTTCCGCCAAGCATTCCCATGATTGAGCCCCGCCATTTTGCCGCCTAAACGAGACTACTGAACAAAACCTAGAAGCGTCACGGTTAACAGCAAGGATTAGCCGCGTAACCTCAACAGCACCAAGGCTTTAGGAGATTGAAAGAAGCCACCACATCAGGTCCATATATGACACTGATGTGCGATAGACAGCCAGACTCTGACCGAACACGCTGAAAGGACAGGCGCTTCCAGCTGGCCGCAGTGATACATAATACATATTATCGGACATTATTTGGCGGACACGGAAAAGGCCTTCCAGGGCTCTTCTGAGGATTTTGTGAGGACCCAACCCCTACCCTAGGGGTGAACGCATCTCACGATTGAAACGGCTCATCTTCGCGAAATTGTTGAGTGTTGCGTTTCGAGACGACATAGCGGGTCACACGAAGGCGTCCCTGGCTGGAGACTGATGAGGCGGCGGGACCGGGTTGATGCTTAGGAAGGTTGACGCGTGCTGTCAGAGATCGACATCGCTATGATGCTGGATGAGCGCCTCAAGGCGGCCGGCGAGGCGCGCCAGCGCGTGGACGAGTTCGCGGCCTTCCTCCTCCCTGTCGGCGGTAAGTTGCTCCAATTCGACCGCGAAGGAGAAAGCGGCTTGGAGGGCGAAGGCTTGGGTA
>SKRY01000259.1 GCA_007118235.1 Candidatus Hydrogenedentota bacterium
CAGGAGTTGCTCGACGCGCTCAAGGGCCATTTCCGGCCCGAGTTCATCAACCGGGTCGATGAGATTGTGCCGTTCCGTCCCCTCTTGTTCGAGGACATCCGGAGCATTCTAGCATCGATTCTTGGCGAGTTGGACGGCCGCCTCAAAGGCAAGGGCATCGGCCTCCATGTCTACCAAGGGGCATACGAACACCTCGCGCACAAGGGGTACAACCCCGCGTATGGCGCCCGGGAGCTGCGGCGGACCGTCGAACGGCTGGTCATCAACCCCATCAGCGCGATGGTGGTGGAGGACCAGTTCCGGCGCGGCAGCATGGTGGAGGTGCTGATGGTGGATGACCAACTCACCTTCCGGGAGGGGCGCTCCCGGGAAACGGGACGAAAGGCGGATCCCTCATGAACACGTCTTACCAAACCGACACACTCGTTGTCTTGAACGGTCCCGAGGATGGCGCCGAATTCCCGATTGGGCGCACGCCGGTCCATGTGGGGAGCGATCCCTCGTGCCAGGTCTATCTCCGGCTCGACACATCGATTCAACCCCGGCATGTCTTGATTACCGTGGTGTCGGAAGGCTATCGCGTCCGCAGTTTGGACATGCCCACGGCGACCGTGGACGGCAAATCGGCGGGTCCCATACGCTCTCGTATTCTTCGTCCCGGCGGACAGCTGCAGATCGGCCGCACGTTGCTCACGGTGCGATGTGCGCCCGATGGGCTGGCCAATCGGAGCCGGGGGCTTCCCCATGAGAGCGATCTCGGCTGGGCGGTGCGGCGCGCTTTTCTCGGCTTGGGACAACGGGCCGCGCGCTTGGGATGGTGGGTATGGGAACGGCTCAAGATGCTGACCACAAGCGGGAAAGCGATTTTTCTATTGCTCGTGGCCCTCTACCTGTTATGGGACCCTTTCCGGAGCTGGGTGAACAGCGCCGGCCGGCACATCTACCACCAGATCGTGTTGCCGATCGTCGAGCAGATCCAGGGTCTCCTCTGGTAAGCGACAATGACCGCTGGCGGCCCTCTCACAAAGGCCGCCAGCCGGTCCCCTCGGGCACTCACCCCATGATGTGTTAGATCAAGGACGAAAGCTGGAGAATGGGCATGAAAAGCGCCACCACAATGCTGCCCACCACGATGCCCATGAGCATGATGAGAATGGGTTCGATCATGCTGGTCAATCCGTCCACCGCCGCTTTCACCTCGGAATCATAGAACTCCGAGATCTTGCTCAACATGGTCTCCAGCGCGCCCGTCTTCTCGCCAACGCCGATCATGCGCGTGACCATTGAGGGGAACTCCTCGCTTCGCGCCAGCGGCGCCGCCAGGGTCTCGCCATTGCGCACGCCTTCCCCCGCGGCGCGCACCGCCCGGGCGAACACTTCGTTGCCCGAGGTGCGTTCGGCGATCTCCAAGGCTCCCAGTATGGGCACGCCGCTGCGGGTCAAGGTGCTCAGCGTGCGGGCGAAGCGGCTAATCGCCACTTTGCGTAACAATTTGCCGAAAATGGGCAGCCGGAGCTTCGCCACGTCCACGTTATACCGGCCCACGGGCGTCTCGGCGTAGATTCGGAACGCGAGGATACAAGCGGCGGCAATCCCCACGGCGAGGAAGGCCTGCCAACTGCGCAAGACATTACTCACGGTGATCAGCAGTTGCGTGGGGACGGGCAGGTCCTGTCCGAAGCTGGCGAAAATCTGTTCGAACTGGGGCACCACCCAGATGATCAATCCCACCGCGATAAGCACAATCATTCCAAAGGCCACCACGGGGTAGGTCATCGCCGAACGGATGCGGCGGCGCAGTTCCGCCATGGCTTCCATGTATTCCGCGAGCTGCACAAGAACGCCATCGAGATCGCCGGAAGCCTCGCCCGCGCGCACCATGCTGACATACAGATCGGGAAAGACGCGGGGATACCGCTTTAGCGCCTCGGAGAAAGTCTCGCCCGCCTCCACGGCCTGACCGATCTCGCGAATCACCTTGGCGAATTTCACGTCCTCGGTTTGCTCGGCCAGAATATCCAGTCCTTGAAGGAGAGGGAGACCCGCATTGACAATGGTGGAGAGCTGCCGGGTGAATATCATCACCTCCGAACTCTTCACTTTGACTGGACGCTGTTTGCCTATGAGCGTACCCAGAAAACCCGCGGGGCGCTCCTCGATTCGCTCAAGGGTCAAGCCCTGTTTCTGCAGGGTTTGCGTCAGCGTTTGGCGATTATCGGCGGAGGCCGTGCCGCGCTGACGCTTTCCCGACCGGGTTCGTGCGACATAGCTGAAAGTTGGCATGGCAATATCTCCCTCTCTACCCCGGATGGATGAGACCCTGGGGTTGCTTCCCTGAAACGGAACGTGAATCAGCAGCGAAAACCATTGGCGGCAGTCACACTTTACCAATCAACCGCCTATGAACAGGCAGCAACTCGCGTGCCAGCTTGAAGGACAGGAAGAGCGGCGGGGAGAAGACGCTGAATTACCTCGAATTCACAAACAAAAGGGAGGGTCCAAGAGGGCGGGAAAGGCGGACCGTCAGGAAGGAAACCCACCCCGCACGGCCGCCAAATCGACGAAGAACCGTCACACTGGCGCTCATCCCCCGTCGGGATCTGGACGGTGTTCCAATGGCCCGGCCGCCACGACAGAGGGGTCGCCCGCGCTTTCATCCACTCCGGGGCGCTCCTCACCGGCGTCACCGGCGGTCTCTTCGCGGGCGGGCCAGGAGGCGCTAGGGAACACGCACCACATGTGGACGCACACGCGGCGGTTTCCAAGCCCGTAATACCGAAGCGGGATGCTGAGCAAATATAACCAGCACAGCATCTTCGCGGATATCAGCATGGCGACCATGAGCAGCAAATCGGGATGCAGAACGTCGCCGGCATAAAAGACGAGTCCCACGGGAACGGGAAGAAAGGCGAGCAACCCCGCGAGACCGGTCTGAACGGCTTTTGCGCAGGCTTCGTGCACGGAGCCGCCGGCTTCCAAGCACCGCTGATGGACGAAATAGGCGATAAATACGGAAAACGTGACAGTGATGGCGTAGGGACTGTTGACGATGGCGTCTTGCGTCAGAACATATCCCGCTTCACGCAGCGCGTAAAACACGTATTCCGGCAAGAGCCCAATTAGCATGAATACGAACCACAGCAGCAGCGTCGGGAACGTCCACGGATCCCAGCGTGATTGGGACTGGTCGCTCACGTTATACCTCCTTGGTCTCAAATGCGTTTGTAGGGAAGTTTACCACACATATGGGAAGTCTACCCCTAGGATCACACGGGCCGTCAAGTTTGGGGGAATCGTCTAAACGCCGGAATGAGGCGGTGTGCCGGCTATTCACATCGCCCGGCCCTCACGGGTCACCCGCTCAAAGAGAGAATTGCGCGCCATGCCCTAGACCAGAAACGGAATTCTTCGACATATTCCTTATTCGAAGGGGGATCAAGGGGGCTGCCGCTCCCTTGGCGGCTGGGCTCTACTCCTCGGCTGATTCCGAATGCGCCTGCTGGTGATGCTGGCGGGGCCACGATTCGATGACCGCTTGAACCAAGGTGGCGAGGGGAATGGCGAAAAAGACGCCCCACATCCCCCAATACCCCCCAAAGACAAAGATGGCGGCGATTACGGCGATGGGGTGCATATTGACCACTTCGCTGAACAGCAACGTCGCCAACAGGTTTCCGTCGACAAACTGGATGAGCCCATACGCGATAAGCACATAAACGAATTCGCTTCCCCATCCCCATTGGAAATACGCCACGAGGGCGACCGGGATGGTGAGAACGGCGGCGCCGATGTACGGCACGATCACCGAAAGTCCCACGCCAAAGGACAAAAGCATGGCGTAGTTCATCCCAAACATCGTGAACACAACAAATGTCACGGACCACACGATGATGATCTCTGCGCATTTGCCGCGCACATAGCGGCCGATCTTGACGTTGACCTGTTCCCACACCTCCGTGGCGAGCCCCCGTTCCTTAGGCAAGAAGCGTAGGAACCAGTTCAGAATGATGTCCTTGTCCTTCAGCAGGAAGAACACGGAAAGCGGCACGATGATGGTGTACACCAAGAGACTGACGAGGTGAAACATGTACGCGATCGAGGTCGTCATCACGCGTTGCCCGAAGGGCGTCACCTGGGCGCGTATGGCGCTCATAATCTCCCGGACAAACTCCTCGGACACGATCTGCGGGTACCGTTCGGGAAGCTCGAGAAGCATCTGCTGCCCTTGAGAGATCATGCCGGGCAGTTCCCGGACAAGCTGAATCACCTGCCGGGTAAGCATGGGGATAAGCCCGAGCAGAACCAGCACCAGCACCGTCAAGAAGGCAAAGAACACGATGACCACGGCCGGCAGACGGGGCGCGCCCAATCGCTGCAAGCAGGCCACAACCCCCTCCAACAAATACGCAATCACAAGGCTGACGAGGAGAGGAGCCAGGACCCGGCCGAAGAAGTACACCGCAAGAAAACCGAACAGCAGCAAGAGCGCAAGAATAACGACCTGCGGATTCGTTAGATGGCGGTGATACCATGCTCGGACAATTTCAACCATTCCACCCGTCCTCTTATCCCGCATCGCGTTTCATCATTATGCAAGTTTCCTTCCCCCCGGCTACGCCCTCCCGCGCCGCTATACCTTTCTACGGGGACCTCCAAGTGGAACTCAGATCGGGCGCGGCGTCGGGACGAGTGCTTTCGAGACGTGAGGGGTCATGCTAGCACGCCTTGACCGGCGAATCAAAAAACTTAGTTTGCCGGAGAGGCAACACCGGCCGTTTTTCAAGAGATCCCGGAGACTTTCCTCAAGCAGCGGGCGGGGTTGCCCACCCAGACTTCCCCCGCCGGGACATCCTTGGTGACCACGCTCCCGGCCCCAATCATGGCGCCGTCGCCAATGGTCACGCCGCACAGTATCGTGGCGCTGCTGCCTATGGAGACGCTTTTGCCAACGCGCGTGGGGACCACCTCCCAATCGGCATCGGTTTGCATCACGCCATCGGGGTTGACGGCGGCGGGATACTTGTCGTTGATGAACGTCACATTGTGCGCGACCATGCAGCCGTCGCCAATATCGACCCCTTCGCAGATGAAGGTGTGGCTCGATATCTTGCAGTCCGCGCCGATGGTTGCCCCCTTCTGAATCTCGACGAAGGAGCCCACCTTGGTCCGGTCGCCGATGCGGCACCCGTAAGCGTTGATGAAACAGCTCAGCTTCACGTCCGCGCCCAGTTCGACGTCCGGCGCGATGCGGTTGTAATCCTCCACGAAACGCGGTTCCTTTCGGTGGTTGTGTGGGCTTGCGGCTAGAGCGTGATTTCCTTTCCGCCATGCTTGAGCGAATGATCCGTGGCCTCCAGCAGCGACACAATGCGCAGCCCGGCCTGGCCATCATTAAAGGGCTGTTTCCCCTCGTCCAAGCACCGCATGAAATAATCCACCTCGGCGCTCAAGGCCTCCGTGTTCGGCACGATGGGCGCCCGCATTTCGCCAATACGCGGCGTGGCCAACACACGGTACATACCTTCCTGCGTGGCCACCTCCATGCCCTTGTCGTAAATCTTGACCCGTTCGTCCATGTTGAGGTCGTCCCACACCAGCATCCTTTTCGAGCCGCCGATGATGGTGCGCCGGATCTTGACGGGGGAGAGCCAATTCAGATGGAAATGGGCCATGAGGTTGTTGTCGTAGAACACGCTGACGTAGGCCACGTCCTCGAGTCCCGTGCCGAAATGGTCGCAGCCATGGGCGGAGACGCCCCGCGCGTTCGGCCCGATAAGATGGTCCATGATGGAGAAATCGTGTGGCGCCAGATCCCAAATGACGTTGATGTCATGCTGGAATATGCCCAAATTGATCCGCACCGAATCAAAGTAATAGGGGTCTCCCAGCTCATCGTTGTCGATAACCTCCCGCATCGTTTCCACCGCGCCGGTGAAGAGGAACGTGTGATCCACCATGATGGTCAGCCCCCGCTCCGCGGCGATATCGACCAACTCCTTGGCCTGGTCCAGATTCGAGGTCATCGGTTTCTCGACCCACACGTGCTTACCGTTGAGCAACGCGGCCTTGGCGAACTCGTGGTGGGTAAAGACCGGCGTGGCGATGACCACGAGATCGATGTCCGTGGCCTGGGTGATTTCGGCGGCGTCCGCAACGACTTCCACCGCGGGGAAGGTCTGGGCCGCCAGTTTGCGCCGTTTCTCGTTCATGTCGGTCACACGGGCCAAGACACATTCCTCGTGCGCATTCAGGTTGCGGGCGAGGTTGGGGCCCCAGTATCCGTAACCGATCAATCCTGCTCGTATCATGAGCGCCACACACTCCTTTTCTGAATAGCCGCGTTCCGCCGCGCGTCACATCCCCATGACCTCCCTCGAAAGGGAAACGCAACCTTGGCGTCTTGCCGGCACATAAGCAGCCGGGCAGACGGCGCCATATTTTCCTTTTCTTGAAGGGCTAGGGGGATGCTGTCTCTTCCTGTCAATGTCCCCGTGGCCCTGGACCCGATATCTCCCCTCGTCGGCCGCAGGGTCCAGGCGCTGGGATTGTACTGGCAACCCGCTCATGACCGCAAATTCTCGCCCGCGGCTGTCCTTTGCCCAAGGGAAGAGCTTTCCTCGGCTGGCGGCGCGGTGTCCTCTCTTGGTACAGTTGCGCCATGAAGACCAGCGAACTCGGTTACACACTGCCTCAGGAGCTTATCGCGCAACGGCCTTGCAAGGAACGGGACCAAGCGCGTTTGCTTGTTGTGGATCGCCA
>SKRY01000245.1 GCA_007118235.1 Candidatus Hydrogenedentota bacterium
AGCAAGCGCTGGATTGGGTTCGAAGGGACGGTCCTTGAGAATCCCAGCTTCGACATCTGCACGACGCAGTTGGACATCAGCATCAAGGGCGATTGCGCCAAGCTCGCCGAGGAGATGGGCGGGTTCCATTGGATGATCTGCTACGGCAACTACCTCCGGGAAACCGGTTACGCCTTGCGTAAGGCGGGGATAGGCTGGCTGAACCTGAGCGAAACCGCATAAGTCGACGCGATAACGAGCGGCATCGTACAGAATACCCAACCAATCACACAGTAGAAGGGAGAACAGTATCAATGAATATGAAAGCGCTCGCCATTGGAATCGCCGTGTTCGGCGTATGCCTGACGCCCATCCACGCGGAAGAGGATGTGCCGGACTACACCTTGCCCGATCCCTTGGTCTTTGAAGACGGGGAACCGGTGGAAGACGCGGAGGCGTGGTTTGATCAGCGCCGTCCGGAGATCCTTGAACTGTTCCGGGAACACGTCTATGGCCGCCGGCCCGGTCCGCCAGATTCGGTGGAGTTCGAAATTGTGGAGGAGGATCCCGAGGCCATGGACGGGGACGCCACGCTCAAGCGGGTGCATATCACCAGTATTCAGGGCGAAGGCGAACATACGTTTCAACTGATCCTGTTCACGCCCAATGACGCGCCGGGGCCGGTCCCCGTCTTCCTTCTCATGAACAACCGGGGCCCCGAGAACACCGATCCCACGCGGGAAGAGAAATCGGGTTTCTGGCCCGCCGAAGAGGTCATTGAGCGGGGCTATGCCGTAGCCGCGTTTCAAGTCGGGGATGTGGCGCCGGATTCCGCGGACAATTTCCGCGAGGGCGTCATGAGCTTGTTCGGCGATCCCGAAGCGGAGCGTGAACCCGATGGCTGGGGCGCGTTGGCCGCCTGGGGCTGGGGCGCCAGCCGCGTCATGGATTACTTTGAGACGGACGATGCCGTCGACGTCTCCCAAGCCGCCCTGCTCGGCCATTCCCGCGGCGGCAAGGCGTCCCTCTGGGGCGGCGCGGAGGACGAGCGGTATAGCATCGTCATCAGCAACAACTCGGGTTGCGGCGGCGCCGCGATCTCCCGCAGGCGGTTCGGCGAACGGGTCAGCCAGATCAACGATCGGTTCCCGCATTGGTTCGCTGTGAACTTCCGGGAATACAACGGCCGCGAACACGCGCTGCCCATCGACCAACACCAACTCGTCGCGCTCATGGCCCCACGCCCGGTGTACGTGGCCAGCGCGAGCGAGGACAATTGGGCCGATCCCGTGGGCGAGTTCCTCTCGGCCTACCACGCGGGGCCGGTGTATGAATTGGTTGGCGGGGAGCCCTTACCCGTGGACGAACAACCAGCTCCCGGCGAGGCGGCCCACGGAACCGTCGGATATCATCTCCGCGAGGGCGGCCATAATCTTACGCCGGAGGATTGGCATCATTACATGGACTTCGCGGACAAGCATTTTGATCGCTAAGGAAGCGGTTGGAAGCCTTTCGAGATCTGTAACACAACGTGCGAGAGGAGTATCTCATGACGATGACCACGCTTGCCGCCCTTACCGGGGCCGTTTTCCTGACGTTCACCCCTATCTACGACGAGGACGACGTGCCGGACTACACCCTGCCGGATCCCCTGGTCACCGAGGATGGCGAAACCGTGGACAGCCCCGAGATGTGGCGGGAGGCGCGCCGGCCGGAAACCTTCGCGCTCTTTGAAGAGCACGTTTACGGGCGGTGGCTGCCGGACCCCGAGTACATGCGCTTTGACGTGGTCGATGACGAACCCGAAGCCTTGGACGGTAAGGCCACGCGGCGGCAGATCGTCATCCACTTCACCGAGGAGGATGAGCGGCCCAGCATAGAACTGCTGCTGTATTTGCCAAACGATGTGGAACGCCCCGTTCCCATGTTCCTATACCTTAGTTTCTGGGGCAATCAGGCCATCCACGAAGACCCCGAGATCCGTCTGTCACAACGCTGGATGCGTGGTCACGGGGCGGGGGTGGAGAACAACCGCGCCACCGAGGCTTCCCGGGGAACCAGCACCCAAACCGTGCCCCTGGAGACCATCCTCGAGCGGGGCTATGGCCTGGCGACGTTCTACTATGGCGATGTCGCGCTGGACCTGGAAGACCGCTACCGGGAGGATATCCTCTCATTGTTCCAAGACGTAGACGAAGAGCGGGGTCCTACCGATGCCGGCGCGATTGGAGCGTGGGCATGGGGACTGAGCCGGGCCATGGATTACTTGGAGACGGACGGCGAAGCCGACCACGAACGCACCGCCGTCATCGGACTTTCGCGACTGGGTAAGACCACGCTCTGGGCGGGAGCCGGGGATGAACGCTACGCCATCACCATCAGCAACAACTCCGGCTGTGGCGGGGCCGCGCTGTTCCGCCGCCGCTTCGGCGAACGGATTAGCCTTCTTAACGATGTGCGGCCTCACTGGTTCTGCATACAGTTCCGGGACTACAACGACAGGGAGGACGCCCTGCCCGTGGATCAGCACCAGTTGCTGGCGCTCGCGGCGCCGCGGGCGGTCTATGTGGCCAGCGCCACGGAGGACCTCCCCGCGGATCCCAGGGGCGAGTTCTTGGCGGCTTATCACGCAGGGCCGGTCTACGAACTGTTCGGAGAAGCCCCGTTGCCGGTGGACGAGATGCCCGGCCCCGCTGAACCGGCCCATGGAACGGTGGGGTTTCATCTGCGTGACGGCGGGCACAGCCTCACGCCAGAGGATTGGGCTCATTTCCTGGACTTCGCGGATAAACACTTCGACCGCTAGAACAGGCGTCAATCTTACGGCTCCAGGCAACAGAGAGGAGGAAGACACTGACCATGATCGCCATGCACTACGCGGCGATTCTCGCGGGCGCATTCTGTCTCGCGTTCACGCCCATCTATGACGAAGATGAAGTGCCTGACTACACCTTGCCCGATCCGCTGATCCTTGAGAACGGGGACAGCGTGGATGATGCGGAGACGTGGTTTGATCAGCGCCGTCCCGAGATTCTTGAGCTGTTTCGGGAACACGTCTACGGCCGCCGGGCGGGTCCGCCCGAAGCGGTGGAATTTGAGATCATCGAAGAGGATGCCGGGGCCATGGACGGCGAAGCGACACTCAAACGAGTCGCCATTCGAAGCGTTCAGGGCGAGAACTCGCATACGTTTGAGTTGGTCTTGTTTATCCCCAACGACACTTCAGGACCAGCGCCGGTCTTTCTTTTGATGAACAACCGGGGCGCGAGCAACACCGATCCCACGCGGGAACAGAAATCGGGATTCTGGCCCGCCGAGGAGGTCATCGAGCGGGGATACGCCATCGCCGCGTTCCAGGTCAGCGACGTGGCGCCGGATTCGGCGGATCATTTTCGCGAAGGCGCCGTGAGCCTATTCGAGGATCCCGAAGAAGAGCGCGAACCCGATGGCTGGGGCGCATTGGCCGCCTGGGGTTGGGGCGCCAGCCGTGTCATGGATTACTTCGAGGCGGACGATGCCGTGGACGCATCCCGAGCCGCCCTCGCCGGCCATTCCCGGGGCGGCAAGGCGTCCCTGTGGGCCGGGGCCGAAGACGAGCGTTTCGCCATGGTTGTGAGTAACAACTCCGGTTGCGGCGGCGCCGCCTTGTTCCGCCGCCGCTTCGGCGAACGGATAACCCTGCTTAACGACGTGCGCCCCCACTGGTTCTGCGTGAACCACCGGCAGTTCAATGGCCGCGAGGACGCCTTGCCCGTGGATCAGCACATGCTCATCGCTCTATCGGCCCCCCGGGCCGTCTATGTCGCCAGCGCCAGCGAGGACCGTCCGGCGGATCCCAGGGGCGAGTTCCTCGCCGCCCTCCATGCGGGCCCCGTGTTCGAGTTGCTCGGGGCGCAACCCCTGCCAGCCGGCGAGATGCCAGAACCCGGTGAACCGGTTCATGGAACCGTTGGATATCACATCCGCGAAGGCCGGCACAATTTGACGCCAGAGGACTGGCATCATTTCATGGATTTCGCGGACATGCATTTCACTCGATAGGCCATCTCTGAAACCGCGCCGGATTTCTGGCGGGATTCAATCCTTCACCAAGACAAGAAAGGAGAAACTCATCATGACCACAACCCGATGCGCGGCGATCCTTGCGGGGGCGATCTGTCTCGCGTTCACGCCGATCTACGATGAGGATGAAGTGCCTGACTACACCCTGCCCGATCCCTTGGTCACCGAAGCCGGAGAATCCGTGGACAGCCCGGAGATGTGGCGGGAGGCGCGCCGGCCGGAAACCTTCGCGCTCTTTGAGGAACACGTCTACGGCGAGTGGCTGCCGGACCCGGAGCACATGCGCTTCGAAGTGGTTGACGACGAACCCGAGGCCTTGGACGGTGCGGCCACGCGGCGGCAGGTCATCATCCACTTCACCGAAGAGGATGACCGGCCCAGTATAGAACTGCTGCTCTATCTGCCTAATGACGCGGAAGGCCCTGTCCCCATGTTTCTTCACCTCAGCTTCTGGGGTAATCAGGCCATCCACGAAGATCCAGAGATTCGCCTATCGCAACGCTGGATGCGCGGACACGGAGCGGGCGTGGAGGATGGCCGCGCCACCGAGGCCTCCCGCGGAACCAGCCCCCAGCCTGTGGAGACCATCCTCGAACGGGGATACGGCCTAGCGAGTTTCTACTGCGGCGATGTCGCGCTTGATAATGCGGATCGCTACCGGGAGGATGTCCTCTCGCTGTTCCAAGACGTTGACGCGGAACGTGGCCCCACGGACGCCGGCGCGATCGGAGCATGGGCATGGGGATTGAGCCGCGCCTTGGATTATCTGGAGACCGACGAGGACGCCGACCACGAACGCACCGCCGTCATCGGGCATTCACGCTTGGGCAAGACAGCCCTGTGGGCGGGCTCCGGGGATGAACGCTTCGCCATCACCATCAGCAACAACTCCGGCTGTGGCGGCGCCGCCTTGTCGCGCCGCCGCTTTGGCGAACGGGTAAGCCGCATCAACGACAGCTTCCCCCATTGGTTCTGCCACAACTTCCGGGAGTACAACGAACGCGAAGACGCGCTCCCCGTGGACCAGCATCAGCTCGTGGCGCTCATGGCGCCGCGCGCGGTGTATGTCGCCAGCGCCACCGAAGACGAATGGGCCGATCCCCGGGGCGAATTCTTGGCCGCTTACCACGCCGGGCCAGTATATGAGCTGTTCGGCGAAAACCCGCTGCCGGTGGACGAGATGCCAGAACCCTCGCAAGCCGCTCACGGAACCGTGGGCTACCACATTCGGGAAGGAGGCCACAGCCTCACGCCGGAAGACTGGGCTCATTATCTCGACTTCGCGGATGAACACTACGGCCGCTAGACATCCAGCTTATGACGTCGTTGTTCCACTGGACGGGGGTTCTTAAGCCCTCGTCCAGTGTTGCTTTTCGGAAGCGGATGTCTCCCCCATCGCCGATCCCGCAGCGCCCGTTGGAGCCCGGGGAAGGGATTCATGTGGTGTCGAACTCGTATTTCTTGAGGCGGTACCGCAGGGACCGCGTCGTGAGCCCAAGGAGTTTGGCGGCTCTTACTTGGGAATACTTGGTCTTCTCCAACGCTTGCTGGATGAGCTTAATCTCGATGCCGGAAATCATGGCCTCGAGGTCCACGCCCTCGTCGGGGAGGTCCGTCACTTTCTGTTCCGGCGCCGCCACGTAATGCTGGACCGACAGCGGCAGATCGGCCACCTCGACCACGCCGTTGGCGCAAAGGGCCACGGCGCGCTCCATCACGTTCTCGAGTTCCCGGACGTTGCCCGGCCATTTGAAGGTGCGCATGGCGTTCATCGCCTCCTCAGAGACGCGAACCTCCGGACGGCCAAGCTTCTCGGCATGACGCTGGCCGAAATAGCTCACAAGTAAAGGAACGTCATCCGGCCGTTCCCGCAACGGCGGCACGGTGAGCGGAATCACGTTAAGGCGGTAGTAAAGGTCCTCGCGAAACCGGCCCTCCTGCGCCATCTGCTCAAGGTTGCGGTTGGTCGCGGAGATGATGCGCACATTAACCTTTACCGGCGATGTCCCGCCGACGGGCATCACTTCGCTGTTGTCGAGCACGCGCAAGAGTTTAACCTGCAACTGCTGCGGCATCTCCCCGATCTCGTCGAGAAAGAGCGTGCCTCCGTCGGCCACGACAAAGAGGCCTTCCTTTTCTTCGATCGCGCCCGTGAAGGATCCCTTCTTGTGGCCAAACAGCTCGCTCTCAAGAAGATTTTCTGGCATGCCCCCGCAGTTTATGGCGACAAAGGGCTTCTCCGCGCGCGGGCTGAGCTGGTGGATTCCCCGGGCGACGAGTTCCTTGCCCGTGCCGCTCTCGCCGTGAATCGCCACGGTGGAGGGAAGCTGGGCCACACGGCGGATCATATCGCGGACTTTGTCGATGGGCGGACTCTTGCCAATGATGTTGTCGAGGTTGCCGCGCCGGGCCTGGTCTTGACGAAGCGCCATGTTTTCCCGCTTGAGGTCGCGTTGCTCAAGGGCCCGCTTGACCACCAAGCGGATTTCCTCATTCTTGAAGGGTTTCATGAGGTAATCCGTGGCGCCCAGTTTCATGGCCTCGATGGCGGTCTCCACCGAGCCGTAGGCCGTAATCATGATGGCGGGCGTGCCCGGCCGGTTATCCTGAAGCCACGAGAGCAGCTTCATGCCCGCTTGCCGGTCGCTGCCCATCCGCAAGTCCGTGAGGACAATATCGAAATGCTCCCGCTCCAAGCGGTCCTGCGCCTCGTCCACGTTTCGCAACACGGCCACATCGTAGCCGTTTCGCGTCAGCACGATATCAAGAAGTTCGCGCATGCTCGCTTCGTCGTCGACGACGAGCACCCGGTGTTTTTGCGCCACGGTGATTCTCTCCTTATCCGCGAGCGGCGGGAAGACGCACACTCAAAGAGGTCCCTCCCGACTCGCGGGACGACACGCGTATCATGCCGTCGTGTGCGGTGATAATGCGGTGACACACGGCCAGTCCCATGCCCACGCCGGTGTCCTTGGTAGTATAGAAAGGCTCGAAGATGCGTGCAACCATGTCCGGTTCGATGCCAGGCCCCTCGTCGTCGAACCGCACCTCGACGGTGCTTTGATTCCGCGCCACGCTAATGCCGAGCCGGCCGCCGTTTTCCATGGCCTCGATGCCATTGTGAGCGATATTCTGAAACACTTGTTTGAGCTGCGTGCGATCGGCGAGGATCATCAAATCGTCATCCGGGGCGTGCAGTTCAAAGCGATAGGCGGTCCCGTTCTCTCCGAAGCGGCGTTCGCAATCCATGCGGACTTCCTCGGCCAACGCGCGCACATCAATGGGCTCCCGTTGCACCTTTGGTTCGCGGGCGAAATCGAGGAACCCCCGGAGAATCTCATCGAGGTGGTCGGATTCCCGGATGGCGATGCTCGTCAGTTTGTCCGCTATCGGCTCTTTTCCGACTTGGCTGCGCAATTCGTCCACCGCGCCCCGGATGGCGGCGACAGGGTTGCGGATCTCGTGGGCCAGACCCGCCGCCAGTTCGCCAACCACGGCGAGCCGATCTTGCTTCTGGAGTTCCTTCCGCATTTCGGCCATCTCGGTGAGGTCGCTGAACGAAGCAATGATCCCGGTCAGTTGCCCCCTCGAATCGGAGATGCGGCTAGTGGTCAACCCCATGAGCTTCTTCGCGCCGGAAAACGTGCGCGTGTGAAACTCGTAGCTAGTGAAATCCCGTTCCGAGCGAATGGCCGTGCTCACGGGGCATTCCTCGCCGGAATCCACACGCAGCACGTCCTGCACCGGATGGCCGATGGCGCTTCCCTTCGGAATCTCAAGAAGGGTGTCGGCGGCCTTGTTTAGAGCCACCACGATCCCCTCCTTGTCCGTGATGAGGAAACCGTTGTTCATGTTATCCAGGATTTCGCGTTGAAACTGCTGCATGCGGTGGAGGCGCATGTTCCAGAAACCGCTCATGGCGGCGGTAAGGAAGAAGGCCAAGCATTGAACCAAGAAGTTATAGGCCAACCCTAGGGTGGTCAAGCCTGCCTCCTCGGCCGGAGAGAGGCCGGCCTGGATCGCCATGGTGATGGAGGCCAACGCCGCGAATGCGAATCCGCTCTTCACGCCCAGGTAAAGCCCAGCCTCAAGGATAATGGCGACGAACAGAAACGTGAAGAAGCTGGCGGGACCGCCCGTGAAGCTGACCGTGGCCGCGACCACGGCAAAGTCCACCAATACCTGCGCCCAAATCAGTCCCTGCGGGACCGGGAAGGCCCGGCGGATGCGCAGGAGCAGGTATCCGCTGGCGCCAAGACCGAAGGCATAGAACGCCAACAGGAAGTGCGCCGTGGAGATGTCGGCGTGTTCGAGAAGATACACGCCCGCAACGGCGAGAGCAAGCACGGCGATGCGCGCCACGCCGACCGCCCACCACCGGGCGTCCACGTCCTCCCGGCCGGGCCGTCTTTGCTCGGGAACGGGATGTATCACGATCCCCTCTCCAATAGCCGCGTGAATCCCTCGGAATCGTTGCTGCGTTGCATGGCGGTATCGACGGAAATGATACCGCGCCGTGAAAGCCGGTACAGGGACTGGTTCATGGTCATCATACCCTCTCCCGCGCCAATCTCGATCATCGAAGGGATCTGCGCCAGTTTCTCCTCGCGGATGAGGCTGCGAATCGCTGTGTTAGGCAGCATAATCTCCAAGGCGGCCACGCGGCCGTTCCCGTCCGCCCGGGGTATGAGTTGTTGCACCACGACCCCTTCCAACACAAAAGATAACTGCGTTCGTATTTGCGCTTGTTGACTGGCCGGGAAAACGTCCACTATGCGGTTAATGGTCTGAAGCGCATCGTTGGTATGCAACGTGGCGAAGGCCAGATGGCCGGTTTCGGCCACCGTCAAGGCCGCCTGAATCGTTTCGGGATCGCGCATCTCGCCGATAAGAATCACATCGGGATCCTGGCGGAGAACATGCTTGAGGGCTTCCGCGAAACCATGCGTGTCGGCATGCACCTCGCGCTGATTCACCACGGACTGGTTATGCTGATGCAGAAACTCAATGGGGTCCTCGATGGTGACCACGTGGGCCCGCCGTTCCCGGTTAATTCGATCGATGATCGCCGCCAACGTGGTGCTCTTGCCGCTCCCCGTCGGGCCGCACACCAGCACGAGCCCCAGCGGGCGGTGCGCGAAATCCGCCACGATGCGCGGCAGGCCAAGCTCCTCGAAACTTTGCACTTCATAGGGAATGGCGCGGAATGCGGCCGCCACCGATCCCCGGTCCAAGAACACATTGAGCCGAAAACGGCTCAATGCTTCGATGCCGAAGGACACGTCGCACTCCTTGTCGGTCTCGAACATGGCGATCTGTTCCTCGTTCAAGACACTGTAGACGAGTTCCTGAGTCTCGGCCGAGCGCAAGGGTTGTTCTCCTTCCATGTGTTCCAGGGTTCCATCCACCCGGAACACAGGCGGCAGTCCCACCGCGATGTGCAGGTCGCTCGCCTGGATCTCGATCATCTTGTGCAGTAATTCTTTTATACTTACAGCCATTACCACCTCACTTTGTCTGGGTTCATCTGATTCTTCCCCGCGACCGCACTGGGCGCCGGCGCGGCGGAGACGCTATGGACCAGGGGTCAATCCATGCTTGTCACACGCAACACTTCCTCGATGGTGGTTTCGCCCTTGGCCGCCTTCGCCAACGCGTTTTGGCGCAAGCTCCTCATCCCGCAGCGCATGGCCATGGCCTTGAGCTTCTGGGACGGGGCGCGGTTCAACACTAAATCCTGCAACTCGGGGTAGTTGGGCATGGCCTCGATCACGGCGGCCCGGCCCTTGTATCCGGTGTCCTTGCACTTGCTGCAACCGCGGCCCCGCACAAAGGTTGGCGGCGGGTCATCGGGATTAGGCTTGAACTGAATCCGTTGCAACACATCTTCCGGCACCCGCATGGTTTCCTTGCACTCCGGACACACCCGCCGCAACAACCGCTGCGCCGCGGCCACCGCGACGGAGCTTTGCACAAGAAACGGTTCGAGCCCCATGTCCACAAGCCGGGTGAAGACGCTGGCGGCGTCGTTCGTGTGCAAGGTGCTCAGCACTAAGTGCCCGGTCAGGGCGGCCTTCACGGCGATGTCCGCCGTTTCCTCGTCCCGGATCTCACCCACCATCACCACGTCGGGGTCTTGGCGGAGAATGCTGCGAAGGCCCGCGGCAAAGGTCAATCCAATCGAGGCCTGGGTTTGAACTTGGTTCACGCCAAACAGTTCGTATTCGATGGGATCCTCGACGGTGATGATATTGCGCTCGGTGTCGTTGAGCCTATGCAGGGCGCTGTAAAGCGTGGTCGTCTTACCGCTGCCGGTGGGTCCCGTAAGCAGTATCATCCCGAAGGGCAAGGCGAGCGCCTCCCGGAACGCCTCCATGGGCTGTTGTTCGAATCCCAGTTTTTCGATATCAAGCGTCAGATTGCCCTTGTCGAGGATACGCATCACCACCTTCTCCCCGTAGTAGCAGGGGAGAATGGAAATACGGAAGTCGATCTCCCGCCCCTTGAACCGGATGCGGAAGCGTCCGTCTTGAGGCAGACGGTGTTCGGCGATATCCAATCCGCTTAGAATCTTGAACCGGCTCACCAAGGCCGATTGCACGCTCTTGGGCGGACTCTTGGCTTCCTCCAAAACGCCGTCCACGCGGTAGCGGATACGCACCACCTTCTCGAACGGCTCAATGTGAATGTCGCTGGCGCCCCATTCAAGCGCGTTAATGAGCACTAGATTCGCCAGACGGATGACCGGCGCATCCTCGGCCTCTTTCTGAAGACTCGCGATGTCCTCGATCTCGTCAGCGCCCTCGACGACTTCCACGTTGCCTTGTTCCTGTTGCTTTTCGCCCACCAGCTCATCATACAAGGCCTCGCTTTGTTTGCCGGCGCCGTAGTTCTTCTCGATGGCCTGGACCAACTCGGACTCAACCGCGACCACGGGCTCAATCTCGTAGCTCGTAAGCATCCGCAAGTCGTCCAGCGCCATGATGTTCAAGGGATCCGCCATGGCGAGGGTGAGCACATCCCCAGTGACCGACACGGGCAGGATAAAGTACTGCCGGGCGAGCGATTGGGGCACTTCCTGCAAGACTTCCTTGGGGATCGTGTAGTTCATCACCCGGATATGCGGAATGCCGAGCTGCTCACTGAGGGTGATGACGAGGTCCTCCTCGCCCAGGTATCCTTTTTCCACAAGGATGTGGGCGAGGCTGTGTCCGGTCTGCCGTTGGACGGCCACGCATTCGTTGAGCTGCTCCTGGGTCACAAGCTCTTGTTCCAGCAGCACATCGCCCAAACGGCGTTTGGCGGTTCTTGGAGGCACTACGTCAATCCCTTTCTGACTGTCCTTGTAATGCGTGAGTCCCTCGATGGCGGCTTCAGGGGCGCATGCGCATTTCACGCCAAGCAGGGTATCAGGCCGCCTCCGTGATGCCGAGCTGATCCAGGATCTCCCAGCCCTGGGCGCTGTCCAACTCCTGACCAACCAGACCGGCAAACGCGATCACCTTGCGAAGCGCGCCCGTCATCTTCCTCATGTCATGCGGGACGCGGGATGCGATGACTTCCAGGATCTCGTGGGGAATCCGCACGCCGGCCGCAGCCGCCTGGTGTTCGAGAATCGCTGTGCGGGTCGCATGGTCCGGCGCTTCCAGGGCGGACACAATACCGCCGTTGAAACGCGAGATGAGTCCCTTGTCCACGCCGGTCAGGTGCGCCGGCGCGGCGGCTCCCGCCAAGATGATCTGCCGGTCTTCGCGGCCCAGGGCGTTAAGGATATGGAATAGCTCCTCCTGGGCGGCGGCGCGTCCCGCAAGAAACTGTACATCGTCCACCACAAGGACATCCCATTGGGCGTAAGCGTGGCGCACCTTGGCGGCCTCGTGCCGGTGAAGCGCCTCCTCCAGGCGTTCGGCAAACCGCGAAGCCGTCACATACCCCACGCGGCGATCCGGATCCATGGCGCGCACTCCGTTCGCGATGGCATTGATCAGATGCGTCTTGCCCACGCCCACGTCGCCGTGAATATAAAACGGACTGTACTCGCCGCCGGGCTCCTGGGCCACGGCTTGAGCCATCGCGAACGCGAACTGATTCGCCTTGCTTACGAAAAAGCGGTCGAAAGTGTGCGTTGTCTGGGGATGCTCGGAGTCCAAGGCCTCCCGCACCCGCGCATCCGAACGCGTCTTGGCGCCAGGCCCTTCGATCGCCTCCAGGACTTCCCTCTCGCCCCGTGCGGTCTCCCCGGCGCCTTTGTGCTGCCCCGGGAAGGGGGTTACCGCGGCCTCATCCGCCGGGGCGCTGGCATTAGTCGCGCCTGGAGCCCCTTTAACCGATGGCGAGGCCCCGCTCCCCCCCGCTGGCGCGAACGGATGGCGAGGGGGCGTCTGAACGGTCTGGGTCTGCATAGCTTCCACCGCTTGTTTCGCGGCTTCGGCGGCTTCACGGGCGGCGCTGACCGCCTCCTGCAGCTGCCCATCAGCCGCGCCGCTTCCGGCCTCCTTCTGTTGGGCGGCGAGCGCGCCCCGGAGTTCCTTCATAGCGGCCTGCACGGCTTTCCCCGTCTGCGATGCTTCCTTTGTCTGGGCTTCAAACGCCTCTTGCAACACCCGGAGCCGTTCATCCTCCTGGGCGCGTTGGGCTTCCACGCTATTGCCAAAAGGGGCCAGCGCCTCCTTGACGGCGCTGCGCAACGCCGTCTGCATGGCCTCCACATAGACGCTGGGATCCGGCGCCGAACCCTGCGCGGCCTGAAGCCCCTGAATCTCCTTGGTTATGCTCTTCGCGGTGCTGGCAAGCGCCTCCCCCACGCTATCCCGAATGGCCCCGGCTATGTCCTCGGCCGAAACGGCTTGAGGCGTCTTCTGATGAGCCAGGGCTTGCTTGAACTCTTTGCCCAGCGCATCCATGCTCTTCTGCAACGGAACGCTCAACCCCTCACTCACCGCTTCCCGCACCGCGCCCGCCATGGCTTCCGGGGTGGGCGGCGCTGGGGCGCTGGCTTGCTTTGGAGCGGCGGCCTTCATTTCACGGGCAATCACCACCCCCACCTGCTCCATGCTCTTGCTGACGGCGCCGTCCATGGCCTTCGCGAGGGGCTCCTTCAGCCCGGCCGCCAGCGCTTCGGCGTTCCAAGCCGCGGCCTTCTCGCCGCCCTTCGCCGGAACAGCCTGAGCCGCCAAGCTCTCGCGAATCTCGGCCCCCAAAGCCTTCAGCGACTTGTCCATCGCCTTCTGAACCCCATCGCCGAACACTGCCGCAAGTTCCTCGGGCGTGGGGCCTGCAACCGACGCTCCACCGCCGGTTTCAACCGGAGCAGCCTGAGCCGCCAAGCTCTCGCGGATCTCGGCCCCCAAAGCCTTCAGCGATTCGCTCATCGCCCCGCGAACACCTTCGCGGATGGCCTCGGTGATCTCCGCACGGGATGGGCCCGCGGCGTACCGCGCCGCAGGCAACCCCGCTTGAGCGGACGCCCCGCCGGATTCGAGTTCTTCCTCGTCAGGAAGGGGTGCTGGAACCGTGTCCGCTTGAGCTTTCTTACGCTCTTGCTCCTCGACCATCGCGGTTAGGCTGGCGCCGGGGTCTTGCTTGGGCTTGCGCGTTTCTTCGGATTCCGATTCGGCCTGATTCAAGAGGTCCGCGACGGCCTTGTTGAGCGCTTCTTCCTCTCCGTCCTCGTTACCGGCCGAGGCCTCGTCCTTCGATGGCGCCGCGCTTGTCCGGGGGGCGGGCTCCCGGGTGCTCAATCCGAGACTCTGCGCGGTCATTTCCTGGGGTTCGCCTCCATCGCTCTGCGCGAAGAGGCGGCTGGCCACCGTGTCGAAGTGATTCCAGTCGCACAGAATCGGCTTGAGGCGCAGTTCCGGACACGCCTCGCGGACGCTGTCCAGGGCATTCGCGTCCAGGGGATCCACCATGGCCACGGTGAGGATGCGGCCCATCTTGTCGATCGGCAGGAGCCTGTAATTCAGGCACGTCTCTCGCGGGATAAGGGCCAGAAGATCCCTGCTGATCTCGTAGTCCAGCAGGCTGATGTAGGGGATCTTGCATTGCTTGACGAGGAAGGATATCAGCGTTCGCTGGTCAATATGGCCAAGCTCGACCAAGGCTTGGCCGATGAATCCCCCCTTCTCTTCTTTCGCCTTGAGGGCTGCGTCGAGTTGATCCTGCGTGATGATCCCTTCGTCAAGCAGCATCTCGCCCAGCCGGCGGCGTTCCGGGGCCGGTTGGGCCGGGGCGGGCGGAACGGATGACGAGGGGGATGGCGCGAACGCCCCCCCTTCCTCCGCTTCTCGCTTATCCTTGCGCCAACCCAACATAATGTACCCTTCCCGGTGGTATAATTCCGTTGAACTGGAAGCAAGTTGGGCGCCAGCGAGTAGGACGGGAGATAAACTATTTTTAATCGAAATTCGGTAACAAGCCGCGAAAAGATCCTCCATTTTTCGGCGGTGTTTGACGATTTGTGTCAGTTCTTGACACCCCGGATTCGCCCGAATCGGCACAATCCGGCTCTCAAGCACACCACTTCACGCCCAGGAGTGCGACAGTCCGCCCAATTTGGACGCGCACGCCAAGCCCTCACTTTACTATTTTAGTTCATTTATATCAGTCCCGCCGTTGTGGCTCGGCCTCAATGAAGATGCAAAGCGGCGTTTCATGGTATGATCCCGGCAGTTAGGAGACATGCCGTGAGTAATCCCTTGTACCGTGAAATCCTTCAAGATATCCGCGCGCTGGTGGAGTCGGCGGCCCATCCCCGGCGCCGCACGATTCGTCTATCGCCCGAGGTGGCGGCCAAGCTGGAGGCCTTACCGTCGGCGGGGACTGCCGCGGCCGGCGCGGGTACCTATTCCGGACCGGCGGAAACCCAGGTGATGTCCACACCGGCGCCGGACCCAGGCGCCACGTCCGATTCCGGCGCGCGCGGGCCAGCTCTCGATGCGCTGGAGAAGACGGTCGCCATGTGCACCAAGTGCGAACTACATGAAACCCGAACCCAAACCGTCTTCGCCGACGGCGACCCCACGGCGCGCATCGTCTTCGTGGGCGAAGCGCCCGGAGCCGAGGAAGACCGGCAAGGCGTTCCCTTCGTGGGCCGGGCTGGGCAGTTGCTCACGGATATCATCACGAAGGGCATGGGGCTCCGGCGGGAAGAGGTGTATATCTGCAACGTAATCAAGTGCCGCCCACCCAACAACCGCGACCCGAAACCGGCCGAAATCGAGCAGTGTGAACCATACTTGGTGGAACAGCTCCGGCTCATTCAGCCCGAGGTCATCTGCGCCTTGGGAGCGCACGCCGCTCGCACCTTGCTTCGCACGACCGTCGCTGTGGGAAAACTAAGGGGGCAATGGCATGAATACTGCGGCATTCCGCTCCGGGTTACCTACCACCCATCCTATTTGTTGCGCAACCCGGCGGATAAGCGCAAGACGTGGGAAGATATCCAACTAATAATGGAGTATCTCGGCATCCCGATACCCCATGGGAAAGGTTCTTGAGGCAGGACGCGGCCAGTGCGCCGTCATAAGGGCACAACGGACCAATCAATGAGCGGCTCTCACAGCGAATACCACACCTCCATCCGATGGCGGCATTCCATCGTGTTCCGCGTGATTGTGATGTGCGCGGTGTTGGTCTGCTGTCTCCTGGGGGCGGTCTATGTGCTGACGCATCACTACTACGGCGAAGTCGTGCGGGAGATGGAGGCCCAGGCCCAAGCTATCGCCGATGATGTGGTGGTTAATCTCGAGGAGAATCCGGACCTCGACTTCGGCGAACTAGAATACGAGGTGCGCCGCCGCCACAAGGGCGTGGAATCGTTCGACTTGGACCTCAATCCCCCCGCCACGGAGATGGGGCCGACACGGGTATCCATCGAGGTGGACGAGAACGGCGAACTCACCCAAGTGGCGCGGCACACGTTTGTCTGGAACGATCAGCCGGTCCTGCTGACCACCCGGGCGCCGCTTGCCACGCGGGCACACGTGGTCGAGGCGTTCAAGAACATGTATCTGCTGGGCATCACCGGCTTGTTCCTGGGCACGATTATCCTAATGGTATACTTCATCATTCGCATTCTTCGCCCACTGCGGCAGCTCACGGACAGTTGCGCCAAGATCAGTGAAGGCTGGCTGGAGGACGTGGAGATCAACGACAACGCGGGCGAAATCCGGGCGCTCGAGGACACCTTCAATCAGATGGTGACATCGCTGCGGGAAAAGGAACTCATGGAAGGCAACCTGCGCCAGGCGCAACGCCTTTCCGCCTTGGGCAATCTCGCGGCGGGCATCGCCCATGACGTGCGCAATCCCCTGAACGCCATCAAGCTCATCACCAGCCATGCCCTCGACAAGGCCGAACAAGAATCGCCCGGCGCGGGGACATCCAAGCAGCTCCACAGCATCCGCCGGGAAGTGGATCGGCTCGAGGACATCGTTTCTGGCTTTCTGTCGCTGGCGCGCGAAAGCGAACTGGATCCCCGCCCCAACCAAGTGGATACGCTCCTTGATGAGTGTGTCCATCTCGTGAAGAAGGATGCGGAATCCCGGGGCGTTCGCCTCACCACCGAGCTTCGGGCGGGCGACACCACACTGATGCTTGATTCCAAGCAATGGACGCGCGCCATACTCAACGTGCTTATCAACGCCCTTGAGGCCACGCCGCAAGGGGGCCGCGTGCGTTTGTTCTCGCGCGTGAGCGATCAGGAGTGCGAGATCGAGATTCGCGACGATGGCCCCGGCCTCAGCGGCGAAATCGCCGAACGGATTTTCGAGCCTTATTACACGACGAAGAGCACGGGCACGGGACTTGGATTGGCCGTGACCCGCGGCATTGTGGAAGAACACGGCGGGAGCATCCACCTCTCTGGAGAGGAAGGACAAGGGTGTCAGGTTCTGATAACCATCCCGCTCAACGAGAGCACCGTCGCCGCATGAATGCACGGATATTGATCGCCGAAGACGACGCAACCCAGCGCGAGATTATTGAGGACATCCTATCGCAGGATGGCTATGAAGTAACCGCCGTGGAGTCCGCCCCCGCGGCGCTCGAAGCCGTCGAAGCGGATAGCTACAACATCCTACTGACCGATCTTCGCATGCCCGGGATGGATGGGCTGGAATTGCTGCGCCGCGTCAAGGGGGTGCAGCCCGATGTCGAGGTCATTGTCATGACCGCTTACGCCACCGTGTCGACGGCGGTGACGGCCATGAAGGAGGGGGCCACGGATTATCTCGCCAAACCTTTCGACAAGGAGCAACTTCTCGTCGTCATGAACAAGACGTTGGAGCGCATGGAGCTTCGTCAAGAGAATCGCCAACTCCGCGAACTCGTGACCCAGGCCTCCTCGCTCGGCAACATTATTGGCGAAAGCGAGAGCATGCAAGCCGTGTTCCGGATAGCCCAGCGGGCCGTGCCCATAAACAGCACGGTCCTCATCACGGGAGAATCGGGCACGGGCAAGGAGCTGGTGGCCCGCTACATACACTTCGCGGGACCCCGTAAGGAAGAGCCCTTCATCGTCGTGAACTGCGCCGCCATCCCCGACACCTTGGTCGAAAGCGAACTCTTCGGGCACGAAAAGGGCGCCTTCACGGGCGCCGACGCAAGCCGTCAGGGCAAGTTTGAGGTCGCCAATGGCGGGACCATCTTCTTGGACGAGATTGGCGACATGCGCTTGGAAAGCCAGGCCAAGCTCCTGCGCGTCCTGCAGGATGGCGTCGTGGAGCGGGTGGGCGCCACGCAGACCCGGCAAGTGGATGTCCGTGTCATCGCCGCCACCAACCAGAATCTGCGCGAAAGAGTGGATGAAGGCGCCTTCCGGGAGGACCTCTACTTCCGGCTGGAAGTCTTGCCCATTCGCATGCCCCCCTTGCGCGAACGGGCGCGGGACTTGCCCCTGCTCATCGCCCATTTCCGGGAGAAACTCGGCCAGCGCTTGGGCCGGCCCGCGCCAGGCTTCTCACCCGGCGCCATCGCCGCGATGCGCGCCTACGCCTGGCCCGGCAACGTGCGGGAACTCGAGAACACGTTGGAACAGCTTTTCATCCTCAGCGACAGCGAAACGATTACGGCAAGCGACCTGCCCGCCAAGCTGCAAGACCCAGCCCATGGCGCCGGCGGCGGCTTCTCCCTGCCTCCGGATGGCGTGGTGCTGGAAGACCTCGAGTACGAACTCATTCGCCAAGCCCTGGACCGGTCGGGCGGTCAAATCAAGGAGGCCGCGCAGCTCCTGGGAATCAGTTACAAGACGCTGCAATACCGCCTCAAGAAGCACGACATTAGCCGCAAGAATCCGGAAAACGGCGAGTAGTTCCGAGAACCATTGCCCCGGCTCCAAGAGACCTCGCCTACCCCTCGGACACATTCCTCGGAGACGAGGAGAGCGGAAGGGCTTAGGCGCTCCCGGCTGGGTTCACCGCAGGCGCCTCCTCTTCCATGGGGCGCAGACTCCCTTTCTCAAGCGTCAGCATGCGGTCGCTCAGGCGGTGGAGCATCGCGTGGTTGTGCGATGTGATGAGCATCGCTTGGGACAAACCGGCAAGCAGGGTCTCGACCCGCGCCTCGGCCTCGGGATCCAGCCCAGCGGTGGGCTCATCGAGGAGCAGCGCGTCGGGCTCCATCGCCAACACGCCCGCTAGTCCCACCAGCCGCTTCTCGCCAAAGGACAGCCGATAGGTGATCCGCTCCGCGAAGCTATGCAGCCCAACTTCTCTCAGGGTTGCCCATGCCCGCTCCCGGGCTTCGTCCGGCGTCTTGCCCAAATTAAGCGGCCCGAAGGCCACGTCCTCCAGCACGGTGGTGCAGAAGAGTTGATCGTCGGGATCCTGAAACAGCATGCCAATGCGGCGGCGGATGGGCAGGAAATCGGAGTCGCACTCGGGAACGGCGCCAAAAACGCGCAGGACGCCGCCAGTCCGGGGAAGGAGTCCAATGATCGCTTCAAGCAGGGTGGTCTTGCCGCTGCCGTTTGGCCCCGTAACGCCAATGCGCTCTCCGGGGCGCCATTCGAGGCTAATCCCGCGCAAAACCGGCGCCTCGCCACTATAGGCGAAGCTTGCGTCATCAAGTACCGCCACGGGTGTATTCGCGCGTCTATCCGCCTTCACGTTCGCTCCTCACAAAGAAGTCCACCAAGCTAGTGCGGTCCAAGCGCCCCCAACGGCAGCGAACACCCAATCCCAACGCCGAAGCCCAACCGGGGCGGGCCACGGAAAGCGTCCCTGGAATCCCCGGCATTTCATGGCGGCAAGCACGCGTTCGGAGCGATCAAAGCCGCGCATGAGCAGATTGCCCACGAGCACCCCGGTCACGCGCAGCGTGTGCGGGTTGAAACGCGCCTCGAAACAACGCGCGCGCAAGGTCCGCCGCATGCGCTCCATTTCCTGCTCGAACACCGCGAGGTAGCGCACGGTCAAGAACGTCAACAACGCCAATCGCCGGGGCATGCCCATGCGGCTCAGCGCCGCGCACAACGCCGGCAGGGCCATCGTTCCAAGAAGAGCCATGAGGAGTAGTACGGCGGTGTTCGCCCGCAACGCGATTACAGCGGCTTGCGCGGCCCCTTCCGCGGAGTAGTTCCAGTCCCCCACACTAAACAGGGCCCGTCCGCTCACGCCCCACGGCAGTATGGCGAGTAGCATGGCCGCGAACAGGTTGACCGCCGCGAGCCGCCGCCATGGCCGGTGGACCCGCGCCCAGCACCGGCCCAGCATGAACAGCGCCAGCGCAAACGCCGCCATGAGCGCCACACCCTGCCACGCGGGCGCAAGCACCGCTGTGAACGAAAACACGAACGCCGCCGCCACCCGCATACGCGGATCCAGGCCGTGAAACGCGGCGTCTGCTTGAGATGGGGGTTCCAACGGCTCACCCATGGTTCGCGGTTTCCGGTTTGGGGCAATGCCCGGTCCACGCCAACCTCCTAACAGGAAGGATGGCCGGGCACGAAAGCCAGCACGGCCCAGCCGCTACAAGCCGCGCGCCCCCCCTTGGGATGCGCAGGACGCCGGCGCAATCATTGAAGGCCGGGTTGGCGGTCGCTCCAATCCGGCCGGTTTCATGCCTTCGTTGGGACATGCTTACGGAGTTTCGAGCGTGGCGTCCGGATCAGGGCCCGGCATGTCCTCCGGCATTGGCGGTTCCTCCGCTTCTTCAACCGCTTCAAGCACGGTCACCGGGGCGATTTCCTTGAGGTCCTCCAGAAAGGCGTCCGCCTCGCCCACCACCACAATGCATAGACTATTGGGGTCGACGATCTCCTCGGCGATGCGCATCACGTCTTCCCGCGTGGTCTCTTGATATCCTTCGAGCGCCTGCTGAAGGTAATCCCGCGGCTGGTCATAGTACTCGAAGATCCACTGGTAGTTGATCACATCGTTCGGCGTTTCAATCTGGGTCGGCAGATTCCCAACCAAATACGAACGAGCCGATTCGAGTTCGGCGTCCGTGGGCGGGTCTTCCCGCATGCTATCGAGGACTTCCAGTACCGACGCCAAGGCTTCCGCCGTGTTCGCGGTCTGTGTGAAGGTGTAGGTCCAGAAGTTGCCCGCCTTCAACTGAGGCCGGATGACTCCGGCGACGCCGTAGGTAAGGCCGCGCTCCGCGCGCACTACTTGGAAGAGGCGGCTTGCGCCGGAGGCCCCGTAGATTTGCGTGAACACCTGGGACTTGTGGTAGTCGGGATGCCCCCGTGTGATCGTGGGCTGGCCAATGCGGATGTGGCTCTGCACCGAGCCGGGCCGGTCGACGACGTAGATGCGGGTATCCTGCTTTTCGGGAACCTCGGGCAACTCGA
>SKRY01000227.1 GCA_007118235.1 Candidatus Hydrogenedentota bacterium
CCGTGCGATCCGTCTTCAGCTTGAGCACCGCCAAGTCGGTGTAGCGATCCGCGCCCACCACCTCGGCGTCCAGCTCGGTCCGGTCGTACAACACGCATTTCACCACGCTGGCGTCGCCCGCGACGTGCTCGTTGGTGACTACGTAGCCGTCCGGGCTAATGATGAATCCGCTGCCCACCACGGCGCGCTCCTCGCGCTGTCCGCCGGTGAATACTTCTCGTACGGGCCGGATGTGAACCAGGGCGGGGGAGACCTGGTCTTTTGCGCGTATCATGGCGCGGTCAATGGAAGGGGAACCAGTTGTGGCGCAGCCCGCAAGAACAGTGAGAAGGCCACATAACAGAGTAAGGAAGGACAAACGCACAGGAGGGTCTCCTAGTCAAGAAGAATGACACGCCGCGTCAATGGTCTTAACCAATTATACGCCGAGTTGGCATCCCCGTAAAGGCGCGTGAATCAAGCGATCCAAGATCGTGCCGCCTCAATTGCCGGATAAAGTGGGGCGCCCTGTATGGCGCGGCGAACAGTCACAGCTCGCCACGGGCGCTCCGCGGTTTAGCGCAGGCGCTCATCGGCCAGGTCGAGGCGGTACATGATTTGGTTGTAGTCGTATCGGGGGGTGGGGGTCTCGCGGCCGGTGAATTGGTGGGTGTAGGTCCCTTCGAAGTAGATAAAGCGGCCGCTGTCTTGAGCGAAATAGGGGTGTTGAACAGGGTTGTAGAAGGAGTAGTCGTCGTGGGTGACGATGCGCGTGGCCTCATCCCATGGCCCCGTGGGATCAGGGGCTTCCGCGTACCAAATCTCACCAAGAAACGACGAGTCCCCGTATTCCTCCGCGCCAATCAGCACCCATTGGTCAAGGTACTCGTTGAACTGCACGGAACTCCGGTGGATGTTCACGGAATCGCCGGACTCCGCGTCCCGAACTTGAAAACGGGTTTCGTCTGCGTCGATCAGTCCCGCCTCCAGGAGCGTCTGTTCTTCGTTCTGGCCCACGGGATCCGTGTCCTCGCGCCACGCCCAGACGAGATCGCCGGCGTCATCCCGCATGATGGGCGATTCGGCGCCGTTCATCCGGCCGCCGGGTTCGAGGCAGGTGAAGGCCTCGTAGCGATTGGGATCGGATGCCGCCTCCAGCGTGGCCTCAACGCGGACAATCGGGAAGCGCAACGAGAACAGATTGTATGTCACGCCATCTTCTTCGAGTAGCGCCGTTTGTCCACGGGGATAACGCCAAGGTTCATCGGGGTCGAACGGCGTGTGTTCGGTGAACGCTTGCCGCTCATCGTCGAAGACCACGAGCGAATGGCCGATCGAATCGCCGAGGCCATGCAACAGTTCCGCCCGCCCCGTCAAACGTTCGACGCCGCCGTCGTCCACCACCATGAGCCCATCGAGCCAGATGAGGACGCCCGCGCCGTCCCCGATGGGGATCATGGTCTTGGGGACGCCGTTCCCGTCCGTGAAGTATTCAAGGTTGACGCCCGCGTCAGGCTCCAAACCGCCTTGCCCCGGCAGTTGCGACACGGCGCCCGTGGATTGAAACACGCCCAGCGGATACCGTGAGAGACTGGTATCGCCCCATATCCAGTATAGCTGGTCCCGATAGATGGCGGTCTGCGCCGAGTCCTGGCCCATGACGCCGCCCCCCCGCACGGGATCGTCCAACGGGACGTCTTCCCCCGTCAAAAGGCTGTCCCGGTAAATGCCCTCGCCCGTGATGCGATAAAGCCGTTCCGCAATATTGTCGCGCTCCACTTCAAGGGTCACGCTGCCCTTTGGCTCTACCTCAACGGCGGTTCCTGAGTACCCGAAGCCATCCTCGGGATACGTGTACCCATGACTCTCCACATGGAAAAAGACCTCCCGTCCCGCGAACCCGGGCTCGTGAATGGCCGCGACGCCGTTGCTGTCCGTGATGTAAGCGACTTCGTTCACCGTGCGCAGTTCAACCAGGGGGACGCCGCGCCCCGTCTCGCTGTCAATCACGCGGACTTGAAACGGGAGATTCGCCTCGGCGAACGTGGAGGGGAAGAGAAAGAACAAGAGGAGAGCAAAGACGGGTGAGAGGCTGGCGCGGGCCGCTTGTCTGATGTTCATCGTTTGCCCAACCTCACGCGCGGCGCCACGACAAGCGTGGCGCCGGTGTTGGATGCGGGGAGGTTTCAGTTGTTGCCCCGCAGATTCGGCGGAATGCGGGGTCCTAGGTGATAAACATTGACGTGGACCAATCCGGCCGTTGGGGAAAGCTCCCGCATCGCGGCCTTGGAGAGGTCAATGACCCGGCCATCCACATAGGGGCCTCGATCGTTCAAGCGCACCACCACGGAATTCCCGTTTTCGGCTTGCACCAAGTAGTAGTGGCCGAATTCTCCGTCGACCATGGCGGCGGTGAAGGCGTCATCGCGCATACGCTCTCCGGAAGCCGTCACGGCGCCGCTGCTGTTCACGGTGTAGTATGATGCGACGCCAGTCTCCACGGGTTGAAGCGTATGTTGCGAGAAGATCATCAACAAGGCGATTTCAAGCATCGTGTTCATACTCCTTCTGTTCGAGTGTTTGCGTCCTGATTTCCGTCTTCCATCCTCGCAACCCGCAGCTCCCCTCGGGGAGCCGCCCGCCGGATACACGGCAAGGGGGATTGGGAACGGTATCAGAAAGACACAAAGAAAGCCCAAGTATTCCCAAGTGTGCCTATATATCCCACAAGCGGGTGAAAAGATGCATATCCTCGCAAGTGGGATAAGCAGTATAACAAAAAGACCACGTTTCGGTCAAAGCCGCCACTCTTGTGGCTAAAATTGCCACAGACCCCGCTTCAGCGAGATTGTGCGGCAGCTCTTGCGGTAGGCATAGAGCAAGGACGTTTCGGGCGCTGGTTTTATTCCCCGCCCGCAACTTTTGGAGATAGCTGGTCGTGCGGCCGCGGGGTATTCGTTGCGCGCCTGTTCCAGCAAGAAGAAGCCCTGAAAGAGCGCGACAACAAAGCGTGTTGCTTGGCTCTTCCAGGGCTGGCTTAAGGCAAAAGCAGTCTGGTTTGTCTTGGCGCGTTTACTCTATATCAAGCGCTTCCTTGACGGGTTCCGGCCAATCCTGGGCGCCTTCAACAATCCACACATTCTGGAACCGCACCTCTCCGGTGTGGTCTTGCAGCCAGAAGTGATCGGCCTCGATTTCCCGTGGTTCGCGGCTGCCGCCGGCGCCCGTGCCGCCTTCCAGCTCGACCTCGTCGTGAATCAGCGCGCCGTTCTGGTAAACGCTAATCCGGACATTCTCCGTCTTGTTTCCGTCCTCGTCAAAACGGGGCGCTCGGAACAGGATGTCCAAGGTTTGCCACTGCAGCGGGGGCAAGGTCGCCAGGAACTCGGGCGCTTTCACGTTGTAGAGCGACCCGTCCAAGTGGTTGGCGAGTTCGCGGCCAAACGATTCCAGCATCTGCACTTCGTAACGGTTCTGGATGTAGATCCCGCTGTTGGCCTGGCTTTCGCCCCGTTCCCAATAGGGGAGCATGTACTCTACATGGATGAAGAGATCCCCGTAATCCTCGGCGGTGCGTGCGCCTTGCCCAAGCAGGCCGTCCTCCGTCATTTCGGCGCCGTCTCGCCACATGTCGAGGTCCGTTCCGTCGAACAGGACCGTGGCTTCTTCCGGCGCTTCCTGGCTCAGGGTTGGGCTTTGACGGATGACGCGTTCAAGCACGCCCAACACAGCCCCGTCACGATCCCGCACGGTTAGGGTTCCGTCCAGGGAGACCTCGGCGGTATAGCCATCACGCGAAAACGTCACGGAATCATTGTCGAGTTCGGCTTGGATGCCGCGTTCATCCCCGCTCTCCGGGTCCCAGCCTTCGCCGGGCAGGCCATCTTCATACACGATGAGTTCGTAAGAGCCGCCGCCCCAATCGACGACCTGAGCGCCAATGCGATCCTCCCCCACGGTTCCGAGATATTCCCCTTGCAGCCACACGTAGCTATCCTCCGGGACCTCATCCGGAGTGATGTAGGACTCGGCCTGAGCACACGCCACGGCCAAACCAGCGGCTAATACAAGCGCCAACACTGTTCTCATTGCTCGGTTCTCCTTGTACTTCATTGCGCCTCGTTTGAATGAAGCCGCCGCCCCGGCATAGCCTTCCCTACGGTCCTAGCGTGGTCTTGCGGCTGCTTGCATATGGTGAGCACGTATTCTACGGCAAAGCGCGGTTGATGGGCAAAGGCCCAGAGAGCAACCAACGGGGACTCTTGTTAACAACCGATGATACCCGATTTCGTAACAGGGGTCGCGCGGCCAAGGACGCGGCTCAAGTCCACTTGCGGGAAATCCGGGGTGGCGGTGACAATCTCCTTCTGGCCGGAGGGCAAGAGAAGGAAAGTGTCTTCTGATTTCACTCCGGCCGCGCTGGGATTCCATGCGAAAACCTGTCCCAAGGGCTCCGTGATTCCCGCCAATTCGCGAAACTGTTGCTCCCATTCCGCGGACAAGATGGGGAAGTCCGCCCCCGGCGCCCCAAAGGCGGTCCGTCCCGCATACCCGGTCGAGCCGCCCTGATGGTGATTATGCCATTCGTTCTCCGGAAACCCCAGATCGGCATAGGCCTGTTGGGAAACGGCGAAGACATCGCCCAAGGTTTTGCCGGGCGCGGTAGCCTCCTGCATGAGCGCATCCACACCGCAGACGCGCTCATAGGCCCCGGGGATATGAGCGGGAATATCGCCCACGCGTTTGAACCGCGTCATGGCGGTCACCAACCCTTCGCGCCGGGATACGCCGACCACCATGACGTAGCCCCGAACCTTGCGTTCACCGCCCACCGGCCCCAACAAGGGCTCCACTGTGGGCAGGGGATGACGGTAGAGCCCGATGCGGTCATCGGCGGCCACAAGACTCACGATAACCGTGCAGCGGCGTTTAGCGCCCTCGGCGATCAGACGCGCCGCGATATCGCCTTCGGTCTGTCCGCTTTCGACGGAGGCGATGGTCTCGCTCAGGGATTCCGCAGCCAATTGTCCGAGCCGGCGATACTTATCCATTTCCGTTTGGGTGAGGATGGACCGGAGATAGCTCATTTCTCCGTGCACATTCTTGCCCACCGACCCGTCGTCGGAAACCAGGAGGCCCTCGAATTCACGTTGCGCCACCGCCGCGGCGCTGTCCTCGAACCACAGAAACTCCCGGACTTCTTCCATGAGCCCATTGAGTTCCTCCGCCATCATGCGGGGGCGCTCGATGTTGTTGCCCACGAAACAGGCTTTACCCTCCTTGTCGATGAACAAGGACGAGGCGCCGCCGTCGGCGGCTACATTGACGTAATTGCGGCGCCCGCCGGTGGCCATGGCGAAGTTATCCGCCCGCGACAAGAGAATGCCGTCGTACTGATGCATGCGCAGAAAGGCCTGCACCATCGCAACTCGGGTTTGAAACAACTCAGCATCGTGCATGGTTACTCCTTCATTTCTCCTTGCGACAAAGTAGTTATGTCCGCGATAGGAATGGGCCGCGCGGACCAACGGTTCGCGGGGATGGTGAATAAGCGTCCGGGTTGAGGTTCCCGCCTGGACGGCAGCAAGACAAAACCCCTTGTCCCATCCAGAACCACGGAGAGGCGCAATCAAAGAAAGAGGGCATTGTACAAAGACGCCTCGCCTCGCCGCAATGCCCCTGGAGAAAATGTTGACATCGGGCGTTCACACTTGGTATAGTACGCACCCGATGGGCGCTTGAACCATCGCTGTCCAGCTATTTTTCCCCTATCCGCCGCAAGATTCAGGAGTTTACACTGTGAAGACGTACGTTCCAAAACAGGACGAAATTCAAAAAGCCTGGTACGTGATAGACGCCAAGGACAAGGTGCTTGGGCGGGTCGCGGCGGAGGCCGCCCGCCTGTTGCGCGGCAAGCATAAGCCCCAGTATACCCCATACCTTGACTGCGGCGATCACGTGATCATCATAAACGCCGAAAAAGCGCGGGTCACCGGCAATAAGTACAACGACAAGATGTACTACCGGCATAGCGGCTACGTCGGCGGACTCACCGAGACGTCGTACGCGGAATTGATCGCGAAGCATCCCGCCCGCGCCATGTTCCTGGCCGTCAAGGGCATGCTGCCGCACAACCGCCTTGGCCGCAAACTGACCACCAACGTGCGGGTCTATGCGGGTCCGGAGCATCCGCACACGGCGCAGCAGCCCACGGCCCACGAAGTGAAGTAGCCCCGCGGCCCCTAGTGTTTCAAACTTTCAAGAGGAGAAGCGATTCGTGCCCCAAGTAGGTCAAGAATATGTAGCCATTGGACGCCGCAAGAGCGCCCGGGCCCGCGTCCGGCTTTCCCGAGGCACGGGAAAAATCACCGTGAACGGCCGCGAAGTACAGGATTACATGGCCCGTGAAGTGCTGGTGATGATGACCAAACAACCCTTTGACGCCACCGAAAACACCGACCGGTTCGATGTTCGCGCCCGGTGTGACGGAGGCGGCCTCAGCGGACAAGCCGGCGCGTTGCGGCTCGGTATTGCCCGCGCCTTGGTTCAGATCGATGAGAAGTACCGTCATCCGTTGCGAAGGGCGGGCTTGCTCACGCGGGACGCCCGCGAGGTTGAGCGCAAGAAGTACGGTCAACCGGGAGCCCGCAAACGGTTCCAGTTCTCGAAACGCTAACCGATCCGCCATCCTTACCTCCTTTCTGCAAAGGCGCGCC
>SKRY01000056.1 GCA_007118235.1 Candidatus Hydrogenedentota bacterium
CCCCTGCGCCTCGCCCAACGCATCAGCGTGACGCTGCGGATGGATGAGGAAGATGTGTATGACCGGCTCACCCGCCGCGATTCCCAAGGCCGCCTGCGGCGGGGCGTTCCCGTACGCCGATGGCTGAGCGAGGCCGAGGCCGGGGAGCTGCGGGATCTCGTGGAGTCGGAGGGACGGGCGCTGTGGTATCAAGATGAGCCCACTCGGTATTATCCCCATGGAGAGCTAGCCTCACACGTCTTGGGCTTCGTCAACCGGGAACACGTGGGCGGATCCGGCGTCGAGGGGCGGTTCGATTCCTACCTTCGCAGCGTACCCGGGGAAGTGGTGTCGCGGGTCGATGCCCGCCGGACGCTGTTGCATTCACTCACCCTTGAAACACGCCCGCCCGAAGGCGGAGACACCGTGCAACTCACCCTGGACGCCCGCATCCAGCATATCTTGGAACAGGAACTGGATAACGCGCTCGAGATGGCGGAGGCCTCGCGGGCCATGGGCATGGTCATGGACCCGCACACCGGCGCCATACGGGCCATGGCCGCACGTCCCAGCTACAATCCGAACCACTTCTCTCAATACACGGAGGAGGAGCGGACAAACCCCTTGACCGTGCACACGTTTGAGCCGGGATCCGTCTTCAAGATTGTGGCCGCGTCGGCGGCGTTGGAGCATGGCATTGTCACCCCGGAAACCCTCATTGATTGCGAGGATGGCGGCTTCAATCCTTACGGCCACTACATCCGCGATTTCTACGCGCTGGGCATCGTCCCGTTTTATGAGGCCTACGCCCAATCCAGCAATGTGGCGTTGATCAAACTCGCCGCCGAACTGGGACCCGAGCGTCTGGAGGCGTGGATTCGCCGGTTTGGGTTTGGCGAACCTAGCAGCCGAGATTTCCCGGCCGAGGAACCCGGCCGCTTCCGTCCCGTGGAGCAGTGGAGCCGGTATTCCATGGGGTCCCTGCCGATGGGACAGGAGATATCGGTCACGGTGCCCCAACTCGCGCGCGCGTTCAGCGTGATCGCCAACGGTGGCTTCCTTGTACGGCCTTACATCGTGGAATCCGCCACGAACCGGGACGGCGAGATAACCTACCAGCACGAGCCGGAGCCGCCTCAACGCATCCTCAGCGCACACACCGCCGAGGTGATGCAAGCGCTGAGCCACATCGTGGTGACCGAGGGCACGGGCCGGCGGGCCAGCATGGAGCAGTATCGGGCGGGCGGCAAGACGGGAACAGCTCAGATGGCCCGGCTAGATGGCCGGGGCTACGATCCCAACCGGTTCACGGCCACCTTTGGCGGCTTCGCGCCCATCGCACGGCCTGAGCTGGTGACCGTGATCGTGGTGCAGGAGCCCGGCATTTCGCAACGCTACGGCGGCTACATCTGCGGGCCGGTGTTCAAGGAGGTCATGCGGGAATCACTGGCCATGCTGCAAGTGCCCGAGGATCCCCTGTTAGAACCGGTGGACGTGGCGGAACTCGAGGACGAACCGGAGCTTCCGAACCCGCCGCCCCCCGAGAACTCCGAGGATTACTCAATCCGCCCCTTGGACAGCCTGCAACTTGTGGAACTTGAAACGGATCTTATGACCGTGGGCCCGCGCTTGCCTGATTTCGACGGTAAGACGAAGAGCGAGGCCCAAGCCACGCTGGCCTCGCTGGAGGTGCAATGGTCGATGAGCGGAGCCGGCTGGGTCACCGAACAGGATCCCCCGCCGGGCACGCCCTTGGGCGAGGTGGACGTATGCCGGTTGGTGTTTTCCACTCGTGAACCCCCAACAACAGATGAGACCGATGAAGCTGAAGACGCTGTGCCACCGAGCGGGCTGTAAATACACGGGAAAAGATGATCCCGAGATCCGCGCCGTGAGCGAGGATTCGCGCCGGGTGACGCCCGGCGCGCTGTTTGTAGCCGTCCCCGGCGGTCAGCGGGACGGCCACGCGTTCGCGCAACAAGCGATCGCCAACGGCGCGGCGGCCGTCATGGGCCAAGGGTTGGAGGGGACTGCTTCGCAGGCGGATGACGGCCTATGGAACGGGGTTCCCTATGTCGTTGCGCCGCATCCCCGATATGCTTCGGGGATCATGGCGCACGCGCTCGCGGGCGATCCCTCTCAGAAGCTCACCGTGATCGGCGTCACCGGGACCAATGGAAAGACAAGCACCGCCGTGCTCATCCAGCACATGCTCACCGCCTGTGGGGAAAAGGCGGCGAACTTTGGCACACTGGGCTACACGGTTGGGGATGCATCGTTCAGCGCATTGCACACCACTCCCTTTCCCGAGGATCTCGCCCGGCTCTTCCGCGAAGCGGTGGATAGGGGGATGACGCGCGTCGTCATGGAGGTGAGTTCGCACGCCCTCGAACAGGAGCGCGCCGCGGGGATTGATTTTGACGTGGCTGCGTTCACGAATCTCAGTCAAGATCATCTGGATTTTCACGGCGACATGGAGCACTATTTTAGGGTGAAGCGGAAACTCTTCGAACGGCTTTCGGGAGCGGACAAGTTCGGCGTGGTGAACACGGACGACGCATGGGGCAACGCCATGCTTGAGGCATGCGCGGTTCCCTGTCTCACGTATGGGGCCAAGGGGATGTACCGGGCCAAGCATGTGAAGCCGTCCCTGCGCCACACCTCGTTCACGGCGGCCGGCCCCATGGGCGAAACGCCTATTCACATGGCGCTTCTCGGGCGTCATAATGTCGCCAACGCCTTATGCGCCTTCACCGTGTGCGCGGGGCTCGGCCTGCCCCGGGACGCCGCCGCGGCCAGTCTGGAGACGTTATCCAGCGTTCCGGGCCGGTTCGAGCGCGTGGATGAGGGCCAGGATTTTCAAGTCGTCGTGGACTACGCCCATACCGAGGACGGGCTGAACAATGTGCTGCGCGCCGCGCGTCCCATCTGCAAGGGGAGGATCATTACCGTTTTCGGATGCGGCGGCGACCGGGATCGCGGCAAACGGCCCAAGATGGGGGCGGTGGCGGCCCGCTTGTCGGACCTCGCCATCGTGACTTCCGACAATCCACGCACTGAGAACCCCGATCGCATCCTGCTGGATATTGAGGTCGGCATGCAGCAGACCGGCAAGAAACTGGGAACGGATTATCTGCGCATCCCGGACCGCAAGGAGGCCATCCATGAGGCCATCGATCTAGCGAAGGCCGGCGATCTGGTGCTCATTGCGGGCAAGGGCCACGAGGACTATCAGATCGTGGGGGAGGAACGGCGCCATTTCGATGACCGGGAGGTGGCGCGGCAAGCGCTTGAAGCGCGGCAAGAGAATTGAACGAGGGAATAGCCTCGTACCGCCGGCATCTTGCCGGCATTTATGAGCCGCCTGAAAGGCGGCGACACGATTCTTGGGAATCCTTATCCAGCGATTAGGGCGGAGACTTGGATTTTCCCCCGAATTCCGTCAAGCTATAGAGGGAAAGGAGCCCCATTTCATCATGGGCTGGAGGTATAGTCTGGGCGAACTTGCGGCCCTTATTGGCGCCGAACCGCCTCGGAACGAGCGGACATTCGAGGCCGTGAGCACCGACACGCGGACCCTGTCCACTGGCGCGGTGTTCTTCGCGCTGAGCGGCGAGACGTTCGACGGCAACGGCTTTGTTCCGGAGGCCTTCGCCAAGGGAGCCGCCGCCGCCGTCACTACCCGGGCGCATCCGGACGGGCCGTGTCTGGTGGTTCCCGATCCCCTAGCGGCCTTGCAACGCTTCGCCGCGCGCCACAGGGAGGAGCACCACGGCCCCCTGCTGGCCATCACGGGTTCCTGCGGCAAGACGGGGACAAAGGAATTCGTCGCGGCGTTGCTTGGGTCGTGTTACAAAGTGGCGAAGACGGAAGGGAACCTGAACAACGAAATCGGGACGCCGCTCTCCCTGCTGGCCCTTGACGCGGAAACCGAATTCGGCGTCTTTGAGTTGGGCGCGAACCATCGCGGGGAGATCGCCCGCATGTGCGCGTGGGCTAAACCCACGGAAAGCGCCATCACCCTTATCGCGCCGGCCCACCTCGAAGGATTCGGCGGTATAGAGGCCGTCGCCGCCGCCAAGGCCGAGATCATGGAGGGGCTTCCGCGGGATGGAACGTTCTACGTCAACACGGACGACCCGCGTTGCGTGGCTATTGGCGAACGTCATCCCGGCGAAACCATCCGCTTCGGGCGCGAGGGCGATGTGGCGCTAGAGGATTGCCACTTTGACGGCGCTGGGGAGATGGTGCTCCGGGTGCGGCCTGTCGGGACCTTACGGCTGCCTTTGCTCTGCCGGGCGCACGCCCACAACGTGCTGCTGGCCATCGCCGTGGGACTGCGCCATGGCGTGACGGAATTTGAAGCGCCGCTGCGCGAGGCGGCCCGCAAGACGCTTCGCTTCAAACCTGTTAAGATAGGACCGTTTGAGCTACTTGATGACACCTATAACTCCAATCCCGCCAGCGCCGCCGCCGCCCTGCAAGCGCTGGCGGATCGCCCCGACGGAGGCGCCCGCATCGCGGTCTTGGGCGACATGCTGGAATTGGGAGCCGAGGCGGCCCGCCTTCACCGCGAACTGGGGGCGCAAGCCCGCGCGTGTGGCGTGACGCATCTCTTCGTGCGGGGAGATTTCGCCGGCGACGTGGTTGAGGGGGCGGCGTCAGATGGCGGACTGCACGCCGAGATCATTCAGCACCACGAGGCCATGGCGGACGCCATTGTTCGCGCCGCGCCGGAGGGGGGCTCCATCTTGCTGAAAGGCTCCCGCGGCATGTGTATGGAGAAGGTAATCGAGGCGCTTCAAAGCCATTTCGGACATAACGAAGAATAAATGCTCTACTATCTCGCCATTGAGTTCAAAGACCAATTCACGATCCTGAATGTGTTCACGTACAACACCGTCCGGGCGGGCGGGGCCGCGCTGACAGGGTTTCTCATCTGCCTTATCATCGGCCCAGTGATGATTCGCTGGCTGCGCGCCCTGAAAGTGGGCCAATTCGTCCGCCAAGATCACGTCGAGGATCTGCATGAGCTGCACAAGGGGAAGGCCGGAACGCCAACCATGGGCGGCAGCCTCATCATCCTGAGCGCCGTCGCCACGTTGCTCTTGTGGGGCCGGCTGAGCAACCCGTCCCTGCTTGTGGCCATGGGCGTGCTGTGCGGGCTTGGCGCGGTGGGGTTCATGGACGATTTCATTAAGCTGCGGCGTAAGCACAACCAAGGCCTCACCGCGCGCTGGAAGTTCATCGGACAAATCGGGATTGGACTCCTCCTGGGGCTCTATGTCCTGTACAACCCCATCACCACCAACGCCACCACCATCAACACGGCGGATTTCGACGACTGGCAAGCGTTCCTCGCCACCTTCCACGAAGAGGGCCAAGGGGGGAACAATGGCCCGGTCACGGTCTTCTGGGACACCCTTGAACCGGAACAGCGGCGGCTCATGACGCACGCCGTGAATGACGGACAACGGGCCCGCCAACTGCGGCCGGAACTTCTTGGCGCCATCAACCGCACCTTGACGGAAGAGACCGCCCTCGCGGAATCGCCCGTTTGGGCTGGAGTGGAGTTGTGCGACGAGGCCGGGGAACTCATGGCGAAGGGGGTAGAGAATCTTGAGGACCGCGACCGGCGGCGGCTCAATCGGCTGCTTTTCGAGGCCGCGTTCCCCGGGAAGGTCGAGCAAAGCCCCACCAATCCCCACACCAACGTGAACATTCCCGGCTTCAAGAACGTGTGGTTCCCCTTGGGCGCGGGCTATATCCTTTTCGCCATCGTGCTCATCGTGGCGTCCTCGAATGCCGTGAACCTCACGGACGGCCTGGACGGACTGGCGGTAGGCGCCTCGATCATTTCCATCCTCGCGTTTACCGGCATCGCGTATGTCGTCAGCCGGGTGGACTGGTCGGACTATCTCTTGCTGACCTATGTCCCCGAAGCGACGGAACTGGCGGTCTTTGGGGCCGCCTTGTTAGGGACCGGGCTTGGCTTCTTGTGGTACAACGCGCATCCCGCCGAGGTGTTCATGGGCGATACCGGAAGTTTGGCCCTTGGAGGCGCAATAGGCACGATGGCCGTCCTCACCAAACAAGAGCTGCTGCTGCTCATTGTCGGCGGCCTGTTCGTGCTAGAGGCGGGGAGCGTGATTATTCAGGTCGCCTCGTTCAAACTCCGGGGCACGCGGGTGTTTCGCATGGCCCCCCTCCATCATCATTTCGAGCTGAAAGGCTGGAGCGAGAACAAGGTCATCGTTCGTTTCTGGATCTTGGCGATCATCTTCGCGCTCATGAGCTTGAGCACCCTCAAACTGCGGTAAGGGAAGGGCCGGCTCGGTGGATCTTCACGGGAAAACAGTCGCCATAGCGGGACTCGGGCGAACAGCCCTGGCCTTGGCGAAATTGCTCCAGGCCAAGGGCGCGGAACCCTTCGTGAGCGAGATGCGATCCCGAGAAGAGGTGGCGGACCTGGCTTCGGGCCTAAGCAGCGCCGGCATCCCCTTCGAAACCGGGGGCCATTCCCAGACGACCTTCACCCAGGCCGATCTCGTGGTCCCCAGCCCAGGCGTCAGTCCCCGCATTCCTTGCATTGCCGCCGCCGTGGAAGCCGGGGTCCCCGTGTGGAGCGAACTCGAGGCGGCGTTCCGCTATTGTCAAGCCCCTATCGTGGCGGTAACCGGCACCAACGGCAAGAC
>SKRY01000204.1 GCA_007118235.1 Candidatus Hydrogenedentota bacterium
CCGTGTCGCAGACCAGACCGAACCATGGGGAATCCACCAGTTCCATGATGCGGAGGATCTCCCCGGCGGAGCGCAGGAAGTGGGCATGGTTTTGCACGGCCACGATGACGCCCCGTTCTTCACCGTATGCCGCGCATTCCCGGAACGCTGGTGCGACGCGTTCCTCCGCGACCTGGTCCCAGTCCTCCTCGGCTTCGTCCCAGGCGTGGCCCGCGAAGACGCGGATGACCGGCGCGCCCATCTTGACCGCGGCGTCGATCCAGCGCTTCGTCAGCTCGATGTCCTCCTCCCGGCTGGCGGCGTCCGCTCGGGTGAAATCGTTGCGTATGCCCGTGCCGCTGAAGGCGAGCCCGAGATGATGGGCGCGCAACTTGAGTTCCGAGATATCCGCATCGCTCGGGACCTCCGGATACCCCGGCGGCCAGTAATACCCCGTGGGGTCCGCGGCATCGAAGCCCTCTTGGGCGCAATACTCCAGAAAGTCGAAGAGGTCCATCTCGCCGTCGCGCAGCAGCGCATTGAATGAGTAGGCGTTCACGCTCAGCTTGATCTTCGGGCCGCCCACCCGTTCGATGGGCTGCTGGGCCGATGCCTCGCGTGCGGCAAGCCCCGCCCAGGCGCCAACGGGCGCCAACGAGGCGGCTTTGATGAAGGTTCGGCGGCTCCATGCGTTGTTCATACTTGCGATCTCCATGCGGTGCGTTGTGGCGCGTTCAAGAATCCGGCGCGGTAAACAAGAACAACCATGGATGGGTCGAACGGGGCATTGGCCTGTGTTGATCCATCCATGGTTGCTCGACTCCAGCTTTCAGGCGCCGCGCCTGCTGATTTTAGTCCACGTCGGGCAACTCGTATCCCTGGCGGCGGGGGCGATCCAGGAAGTGGTTGCCCCATTGGCTGTTCGTGAAACGCTCTTCCACGGGATCCCATTCGAGATGCTGGCCCGTTTCGCCGGTGACCTGGCTTACCCAGCGGGCGATATTCGCGAGATGGCAAACGGTCGCGGAACGGTGGCCGATCTCCACGTCCGCGATGGGCTTCTCCCTCGACCGGATGCAGTCAAGCCAATTGCGATAATGATGGCTGCTGTATTCCAAGACGACTTCAGGATCCTCAAGGGGGGCCTCCCCAAGTTCGGATGGATCGAACTCGTATGCGTTCGTGCCGATGACGATCGCCCCTTCTTCGCCAACAATGGTTCCGCCGCCCACCGGCGCGTCACCGAATTCGAGGAGAATGCCGCCAGGATAGCGCATGAAAACCTTGGGGTTCCTACCCTTGGCATTGCCCCGGCCGCCTCCTTCGGGTTCCTTATACGTAGGAGGATCGAAGGGTTCGCCCTCCGTCCACACCTCAATGGGACCACTATCATCCATGCCGAGCGCCCATTGAATCTGATCGAGCCCATGCGCCCCGTTGTTAAGCATCTCGCCGCCCGAGAACGGCCAGAAAGACATCCAGCCCGGTTCGCCCCTCTGAATGAAGAGGCCCCTCTCGTGGTACGGCACGGGCATGACGGGGCCGCACCACATGTCCCAATCCAATTCGGCGGGAACGCTTTCGCCTGGCATCCCATAGCGCCACGGGCTTGGATAGTCCGACGCGACGGCCTTTTCAATCTTTCCGAGGCGGCCATTACGCACGAGCATGCAAGCATCGTAGTTGCCCTCCATGGAGCGGCGCTGGGTGCCCGTTTGAAATACGGCCCCGTTCTCCCGCACCGCCTTCACCAACTGGCGGCCTTCGTGAATGGTCATGCTGACCGGCTTTTCACCGTAGACATCCTTGCCCGCTTGCACGGCATGAATGTCGATGATGGCCCGCCAGTGATCGGGCGCGGCATCGACAACGGCGTCGATGTCGTTGCGCTCCAGCAGCTCGCGGTAATCCTGATAGACATCCGCGCCGCCGGCTTCCTCGGCGAGGCTTTCCGCCCGGCGCAGATCCACATCGGCCACTGCGGCTATCGCCACGTCCTCATAGCCGGCAAACCGGGTGGTCAATCCGCTGCCCTGGCGGCCCGCGCCAATCGCGCCAATCACAAAGCGGTCATTAGCGCCTGGGTTGCCATTGGCGGCCAAGACGCCCGATGGGAGTATCATTGGCGCGGCGGCCGCGGCCACACCCGTCTTCAGAAAACCGCGGCGGCTCGTGTGTTTACTCATATCTACTCCACGTCGGGCAGCTCGTATCCCTGGCGGCGGGGCCGGTCCAAGAAGTGGTTGCCCCAGTCGCTGTTCGTGAAACGTTCTTCCACGGGATCCCACTCGAGATGCTGGCCCGTTTCGCCGGTGACCTGGCTTACCCAGCGCGCGATGTTGACGAGATGGCATACCGTGGTGGAGCGATGACCGATCTCCACGTCCGCGATGGGCTTCTCCCGGGACTGGATGCAGTCCAGGAAGTTCCGGTAATGGTGCTCGCTATGCTCCAACACGACCTCGGGATCCTCGAGAGGCTCCTCGCCGAGTTCCTCGGGATCGAAAGCGTAGTGGTTGCGGTTGATGGAGATTGAACCCTCTTCGCCGATGATTCGTCCGCCACCCGGAGGTCCGTCCGCCAGTTCCATGATGATGTCGCCGGGATAGCGCAAATAGACCTTGGGCTCCGCGCATTGTTCATCGCCCCGGCCGCGGCCTTCCGGCTCCGTATACGTGGGCGGATTAAACGGCTCACCCTCGGTCCACACCTCGATGGGGCCGCCATCGTCCATGCCCAACGCCCATTGAATCTGGTCGAACCCATGCGTGCCCCAGCCGGTCACCTCGCCGCCGGAGAATTCGCGAATGGAGATCCATCCGGGTTGGCCGCGCTGGGTGAACAGACCGGCGTCGTGGAAGGCCACGGGCATCACGGGGCCGCACCACATGTCCCAGTCCAATTCCTCGGGAACCTCTTCTCCCGGCATGCCGAAGCTCCAGGGACTCGGATAGTTTTGGGCGATCACGCGCTCAATCTTGCCCAGACGGCCATTGCGCACGAACATGCAGGCGTCGTAGTTCGTCTGCATCGAGCGTTGCTGGCTCCCGGTCTGATAGACGGCGCCGTTGTTGCGCACCGCCTTGACCAGTTGGCGGCCTTCGTGGATGGTCAGGCTCATCGGTTTCTCGCCGTAGACATCCTTGCCCGCTTGCACGGCATGAATATCGATGATAGCCCGCCAATGGTCCGGGGTCCCATCGATCACGGCGTCGAGGTCGTTGCGCTCCAGTAGCTCGCGGTAATCCTGATAGACATCCGCGCCGCCCACTTCCTCGGCGAGACTACGCGCCCGGCGCAGATCCACGTCGGCCACCGCGGCCACGTCAACGTCGTCATACGCGGCGAACCGCGATGTAACGCCGCCCCCTTGCCGGCCCGCGCCGATGGCTCCCAGCACGAAGCGGTCATTGGCGCCGGGGTTGCCGTTGGCGGCCAACACGCCCGATGGCAGAATCATCGGCGCGGCTGCCACCGCCACACCGGCTTTCATAAAACTACGGCGGCTTGTGTGCTTACTCATATCGGCTCCTTTCGATTCGCGCGAACAGGTCCCCCCGTTCGCAAACAATTGAGAATGCGTCCAGCAAATTCACCTGAGATCAGACCAACGTGATCTGCCCCGTCCGTTCCGAGAGATCCCGGACCTTGTCCTCGTCCACCTCAATGCCGAGCCCGGGTCCGGTGGGGACCTTCACCCGGCCGTTCACCACATCAAAGGGCTCCTTCAAGACGCTTTCGCCCAGGAACTGCGGCCCGTTGAGCGCGGCGGGGTACGCAAGGCCGAAGGCGCTGTACAAGATGAGCGAGGCCGCCAAGGAGACATCCGGATCGGTGAGCCCGCTCCCAAGGAACATGAGGTCCGCGTTCTCCAGCATTTCGATCTGCTGCACGGAAGAGACGAGACCGCCGCAACGGGCGGGCTTCATCGCAATACCATCGCAGCAGCCCAGCTTGATGTATTCCAAGACCTCCACCGGCGAGACCATGCCTTCATCAAGGATGATGGGCAACGCGCCGAGTTCGCGCAAGCGCTGGTATCCGCTGATGTGGTTGATCATGATGGGCTGCTCAAGGACGGGCACGCCCGCATCGGCCAACCGCGGCAAGACCTGCATGGCCGTGCTTAGATCATAATCCCCGTTCGCATCGGCCCACAAGAACCCGTCCGGGACTTCCTCCCTCACGATGCGGCACATCTCCAGGTCAAACTCCGGATCGGGAGCAACCTTGACGTTGAAATGCTCGTAGCCCTGTTCCTTACCTTGCGCGATGAGATCCCCAAGTTCGTCCAGACTCCCTGGGCTGAGTGTCCAGCTCAGAGTCACCTCGCCGCCACTGGGCCGGCCCCACAACTCGGCGATGTTGCGGCCGGTCACTTTCCCGATGAGATCGTGTAGGGCGATATCGATCCCGGCCTTGGTCAACGGCATGCCGGTGGTCCATCCGTTCGCGATCTGCCGGTTCATTTCGGCGTGAATCCCCGCCAAGTCGAACGGATTGTGACCAATAAGCACGGGCCTGATGTAGTTTTGAAGGGCCACGGCCGATGCTTCCAGCGTCTCGTAACTCCACCGGGGGACGGGCACGCTCTCACCCCAGGCCACCGTGCCATCGCTCGCCGTGATCTTGATCACCACGGCGTCCCGGCCCGTGGGCTCCATGGGGGTCTCGAAGAACCGGAAATGCAAGACGGTCGGGTAGCGTATGGGGAAGATCTCGATGTCTTCTATGGTGATCGGGTCCGGCTCGGCCGCCTCAAGGTTGGCGGCCAGGGCCATGCCCGCGGCGCCCAAGGCGCTCAGCCGCATGAATTCCCGCCGTGTCCAGCCGGTGCTCATAAGCTTCCTCCTTCCGTAATCCATATCCCCAAAAGGATCCTCACTCCACCTCGGGCAACTCGTATCCCGCGCGGCGGGGACGATCAAGGAAATGATTGCCCCACTGGCTGTTGGTGAAACGCTCCTCCACGGGATCCCATTCGAGGCGCTGCCCCGTTTCACCCGTGACCTCGCTCACCCATCGGGCGATATTCGCGAGATGACAGATGGTCACGGAACGATGGCCGATCTCCACGTCGGCGATGGCTCTGCGCCGGTCCCGGATACAGTCAAGCCAGTTGCGGTAGTGGTGTTCGCTGTGCTCCATGACAATCTCGGGATCGTCAAGCGGTTCCTCGCCGAGTTCGGGGGGATCCGTCGTGAATTCATTGTTTCCGATGGCGATGGAGCCTTTTTCTCCGACGATGGTTCCCGCGCCCCACGGGGCGTCTCCGAATTCGATGAGAATCCCGTTGGCGTAACGCATGAAGACCTTGGGTTCCACGCCGCGTGCGTCGCCCCGGCCGCGGCCCTCGGGTTCCCTGTATGTTGGGGGATCGAAGGGTTCGCCTTCGGTCCACACCTCCACGGGCCCCGTGTCATCCGTGCCCAGCGCCCACTGAATCTGGTCGAGCCCATGGGAGCCGTTGCCGGTCAGTTCGCCGCCAGAGAACCCCTCGAACGAGAGCCAGCCGGGTTCGCCTCGTTGAATGAAGAGGCCCCGCTCATGGTACGGCACGGGCATGACAGGGCCACACCACATGTCCCAGTTCAATTCCGCGGGAACGCTTTCCTCGCCCGCCATCCCATATCGCCACGGACTTGGGTAGTCCGAGGCGATGGCCTTTTCGATTTTCCCCAGCCGGCCGTTGCGCACAAGCATGCAGGCGTCGTAGTTGCCCTGCCAAGAGCGCCGCTGCGTGCCGGTTTGATAGACGGCCCCGTTGTTGCGCACCGCCTTGACCAGTTGGCGTCCCTCGCGAATGGTCAAGCTCACGGGCTTTTCGCCATAGATGTCCTTACCCGCCTGGGCGGCATGGATGCCAATGATGGCGCGCCAGTGATCCGGCACGGCGTCCACCACGGCGTCAATGTCGTCCCGTTCGAGCAACCGCCGGTAATCCTGATACACGTCATCCGCGCCCACTTCACCGGCCAAACGCTCCGCCCGCCGCAGATCCACGTCGGCCACGGCGGCGATTGCGACGTCTTCGTAACCGGCAAACCGGGTGGTCAATCCGCCGCCTTGGCGGCCCGCGCCAATCGCGCCAATCACAATCCGGTCATTCGCGCCCGGATTCCCATTGGCGGCCAATACGCCCGCCGACAGCACCATGGGCGCGGCCGCCGCCACGCTCGTCTTTAAGAAACCACGGCGGCTGATGTGCTTTGTCATGTCCGAATCCTTTCCGAGGTCCATAACGGAATGTCTTGGCTTCATCTACAACTCCAGGCTTGGAGATGGCGCTGAGTTCTTCCTTAGAGTACATGATTTCCTGATGCTGACGCTAGATTGGGTCCCTGACGCCTCAAGGCCGCTTGGGTGGAGCGTTCCATCAGCCCCCTTCGGCCAAGACGGCATTTGAAGTCTCATGCGGCTACTTCTGTCAATATGCCGACTGGTTCAGGCTTTGCGAACTCTGCCTGAACCAGTCGCCTTGTATGCGCCGCACATCAATCTCCGATTAACCACTGAGTAACACGTCAGCCCCAGCCCCCCATGCCTCCCACTACCTTGTAGGCTTCCACGCCGACCCGGTTGGGGTATGTGTTTTCATCCAGCCACTGAATGGGATACCTTTCATTGAA
>SKRY01000193.1 GCA_007118235.1 Candidatus Hydrogenedentota bacterium
TGCGGTCCCCGTCGAGAGGCAAGCGCCACCGTCCCTCGTCGTCGGTCACGGTGACCTCCCGGCCGTTGGATACGCGGACGTCCGGCACGCCGGGATCGCCCTCCTCCCGCTCGCCCGAGCCGTTGCGGTCATGAAACACGACGCCCTCGGCGTAGACCGTTTCCTCCGCGTTGGCGGGCTGGCCCACGACAAACGCCGCCCCACCCGCGAGCATGGACTGCAAAAAGCGGCGCCGTGTGGGATTGGCCAGCGGAGCCGCAAGACTCCGGAGAGTATGATCGTTCTCGTTCATTGGTAGAAGCTCCTTGGTTCAAGTCGAGCTATCGCCACCCGCCGCTCCATCGGCGGAGACCTGATAGGTCCCTCACTATACGGCCCCCGTACTCATGGTTCAACCATTGGCTAATGCGTGAGGATAAGATGACGCCCGCACCGTGGTCATGCTACAATTCGGCTCATTGTGGGGACGGAAGAGGCTACCACTGGAGAATCATGAACCACAAGACGTTGCACGATATCATGCCCCGCCTCCCCAAGGTTCTTTTGGGGCTGCTGACTGTTGCCATAATAATCACATCATGGCATGCAGGCGCGGCGTCCCCTCGCGAACTTTGGGCTCAGGCGACGCTGTACCGCGATGAATGGGGAACGCCTCACATCTACGGCGAGACGCCGCGCGCAATGGCCTTCGCCTTCGGGTACGCGCAGGCGGAGGATCATCTCGAAGAGATGCTCATGGCCTATCGTATCGCGAATGGGCGGGCGGCCGAGGTGATGGGCGAGCCCTATGCGGAATCCGATGCGTTTTCGCTGAAAATCGGCCACGCCGCACTCGCCCAGCAGGCGTATCGCAACACCGATTCCGTCACGCGGGAGCTGTGTGAAGGCTTCGCCCTGGGCGTCAATAGCTGGCTCTCCGAGAATTACGAAGAAGCGCCCACATGGGCGGAGGGCGTGCGGCCTCAGGACATCCTGGCGCTGTTGCACGCCTTTCTGATGACCACGGCGCCCTTTGATCTGCCCGATGTCTACCACCGATCCCCCGCCATGCCCTCGGCCAACGCGTGGGCGGTCAGCGGCGCGCATTCCGTCACGGGGGAGGCGCTTCTCGCCATCAACCCGCATGTGGACTATGGCGGGCCGTTCCAATGGTATGAGGCGCATCTCGTCACTCAAGACATGAACATGGCGGGAGCGACGATTTTCGGCTTGCCCGTTATTTTGCAAGGCCACAACGAGGTCTTGGGATGGGGGCTGGCGCCGAATGAGCCCGATATCAGCGACATGTACATCGAACAGCCCCAACGGGTGGCCCGGAATCCGGCGCAATTCAACCAACCCCAAATCGACCACGAATTGTTCCAGCAATTGCAGGACTTGGCGAACATCGTCCCGTTCAACGTCCGGACACCGACAGGCTTCGCGGAACACTACGTACACCAAATCCACACCCCACGCGGACCGGTCATGGGGACGTTCCGGGGGCGCCGTGTCTCGTACAAGGTCGGCGGCTACCACGATTTCGGGGGCCTGCGCCAACTCGTGGAGATGGGCCGGGCCCGCAACCTGCGCGAGTTCCAGGCGGCCCTGGCCATGCGGCAACTCCCCTCGTTCCACGTGGTGTACGCTGACCGGGCCGGCAACATCTTCTATCTCTACAACGCCACGGTTGGCACGAAATACATGGGGTCCGGAAGTGGCGGGGAAACCCGAATGATGCAGGGCAGCGACCCGGATGATGAGGACGAGGATCCCCATTTCGTGGACTGGCAAAGCCCCGTGCCCGCGGGGGACACCCGGTACCGGTGGGGCCCCATTGTGCCGTTGTCCGCGTTGCCCAGCCTCACCAACCCCAGCGCCGGCTTTGTCCAAGCGAGCGGGACACCGCCATGGGGCGCCACGAACAACGCGGAGATCAATCCCGGCGATTACCCCTATTGGTTCGTGCGCGATGCCGACACGCCCCGCGCCCGGCGCGTGCGAAGCCTGCTCGGACGATCGCCCCGCAACTTCCACGACATCCAGTCCATGCTGTATGACGCCGCCGCGCCCTTCGCCATGGAGGCCGTGCCCCATTTGCTGCAGGCGGGAGAGGCGCATCAGAACGTCCTTACGCGCATTCACCCCGACGTCCCGGCGGCCCTGAACATCCTGCGGGACTGGAACCATATGGCCGAGCCTAGCAGCGTGGGCATGACCTATTTCGACACGTGGTGGCGCGCGCTCAAGGCCATCGCCCCGCCCGTCTTGCACAACGAGGAACGCCTTCGCGCCGCCATCCGCGAGGATAGCGAGGCGATGCGGGAACTCTCGCTCCGGGCAGTGGGAGAGGCCGCCAAGCATATGCGTAACCAGCATCAGACCCTGACGGTCCCGTGGGAATATGTGCATCGCGTACAACGCGGCGACAAGAATGCCCCCCTGCCCGGCGGCGGCTCGGGAGACAGCATCTTCTTCTCCGACCGGCCCACCGCGAACAACGCCAACCCCCGGCCGGTACAGAAGGGGTACGGCTACGCCATGGCCGTTCGATTCGGCGAAACGCCCGAAGCGGTGAGCATGCTTCCCTTTGGCGCGTCTCAGGACCCCCGGTCTCCGCATTACGACGACCAGTTCGAGTTGTTCACCAACCGCCGGTTCAAACGCACCCGGTTCCGCCACGACGAGGTGCAACGCGCGGCGCAACGCGCGGTGGGCCGCAACATCCTGCTCCGCCCACGGGGCATCGAGGCGCAATTCCAGCTTCGGGCCGAGGTTCCCATCGAGGCGAGACTGGACGTCTCCAGTGAACCGCCCGCGCCCTTGCCGGAAGGACTGGCCGCGTTCAGCCTGTTCGCGGAACTCGAGACCGCCCGGCCCGGCATCCCCTTCACGGTGGATGTCGACGTGTTCATCCCAGAGACATTGGCCGACAGCCGGCACTTTCCCTATCTGGGAGTGTGGGTGTGCGATGCCTCGGGCGAATGGCGGCCCGCGGAGCTGCAAGAAAGCCACTCAGCAATTCGTACCCTGACCGCGCGGGAGCAAGGCGCGCAGACCTTCGCCGTGCTGGGACCGGACGCGTTTCTGCGGCGGCCCGATGTGGAAGTGGCGGACCGGTTCGGCGTCACGCCGCGCGATCCCGATTGGGAGCCTGCGGGCCCCATGGAGATCGACCCGGAAGATCATGCCGGCCCGTTCTTGCTGGAAGGCGGCATGGAAGACCTTTCGCCGCCCGTCGCGCCGGGTGAAGAGGTGAGTCCATTCATGGAGGACATGGAAGAACGCGAAAGGCCCAGCGGTCCGCGCATGCACATCGAACCCGCCGATGAACCTCCGGAAGGCGTTTCCCTGACGCAATTGCCGGACGACAACCGTTTCCGGGTGTTTGCGGGGGCGCGGCAACAAACCGAGGATAGGGAAGATTCCTTGACGCCCCCCCAGACGGGCTCGATCCTCACGCCACGAGAGGATGCACTAGACACGGACGAACCCGAACGGCTGGCGCAACTCCCCGATGCGCCCGCGGACATGGAACCCCGTGTTCAGGAGCCGCCCGAACAGGCGGAAGCGTTCACAACGCCCGAAGCCGAAGAAAGGGAGCCGGTCATCGAGTTTACCCCTCCGGAAGACCAAGAAACCGCCCCCGAGCGGCGCATCCAGTTCAGCCGGCCCGAGGATGAGATCATGGCGGAGCGCCGCCGGCAAGCGCAAGCGGAGGAACAAGCCCGTCAGGAAGGGCGGGATCCGGTCATCCAGTACACGCCCGACGGCGATGCATCCCCCCAAGATGGTCCCCGGCGTCATTTCGCCTTCACGGAAGAGGAAGGACAAGAGGCCGCGGCGCGGTTGCGGGCGCAACAAGAGCAGGAAGCGGCCGGCGGCCCATCCGCCGAGGATTACAAGGCGGTGGGACCGGTTCAATGGGGCCGTAACATTCAAGTTCGCGCCCCCGAGATGCAGGCCAGCTTCCATGTGCAGGCCAACACCGCCATCCAAGCGCGCGTGGCCATTCCCAACCGGCCGCCCTCGCCGCCTCCGGCCGGCATGGCCGCCTTCACGGAGTATTTGCTACTGGAACATCATCCCGCTGGGGTAGGCCTCCGGGCGAGCGTAAGCGTGCGATTGCCTTCCGGCGTCTGTGACGCGGAACACATGGGCGAGCTTCGGCTCTACTACCATCACCCGAGCGATGGCTGGCGGCCGGTGGACGGAGCGCGCTTCAATCCCGACACGGAAACCTTTAGCGCGCTCGACAGACCAGCCGGGCTCTACGTGGTGTTCGGCCCATCGGAATATAGACGGTAAGCGTTATGTCTCTCTTGGCGCGCCTGCGTCAACGCGAAGGAGCGTGAGAAAGGTCAGACCCCACATCAAACCACAACAGACGCCCGAAAGGACGCTTATTACCATGCCGCCACTGGCCGAAAAGGCTTGCGAATACGCCCGCGCTCAGCGCGAGGCTCACCTGGAACAGCTTCAGGCGCTCTTGCGGATGCCGAGCATCTCCACATTGCCGGAACACAGCCCCGACATACAGCGCACGGCGCAATGGCTCGCCGATGAGTTGCGCCGGCTCGGAATGAAGAACGTGGAGATTTCCCCCACCGATGGACATCCCGTCGTGTATGGAGAATGGCTGGGCGCCGAAGGAAGCCCCACCGTCCTGATCTACGGCCATTACGACGTCCAGCCCGCGGATCCCTTGGACGAATGGGACTCCCCGCCTTTCGAGCCCGTGATCCGAGGTGAAGACATCCATGCCCGGGGCGCATCCGATATGAAGGGCCAGATCGCCGCGATCCTGCGCGCCGTGGACGCCTTGAGGGCGCAAGGGGATTTGCCCGTCAATGTCAAGTTCCTGCTCGAAGGCGAGGAGGAAGTGGGTTCGCCCCATCTCGGCGCCTTTATCGACGCCCATTCGGACATGCTGAGCTGCGATGTGGTGCTCAACTGCGATTCCGGCATCCAGGCGCCCGATACGCCCGCCATCACCTACGCGTTGCGGGGCCTCGCTTACTTTGAAGTTGAGGTTCAAGGCCCGGAAAAGGACCTCCATTCGGGCCTTTTTGGCGGCGCCGTCCACAATCCGGCCCAGGCCTTGTGTGAACTCATCGCGGGCATGCACGACGCGGAAGGCCGCATAACGCTGCCGGGATTCTACGATAGGGTGCGCGAACTGGAGCCCGATGAACGGGAATCCATGGCGAAATTGCCGCATTCCGGCGCGGAATGGCTGGAAATGAGCGGGGCCCCCGCCCTTTGGGGCGAAAGCGGGTACACGGTGCTGGAGCGGATCGGCGCGCGTCCCACCCTCGATGTGAACGGGCTCGTGAGCGGGTTCACGGGAACCGGCAGCAAAACCGTTCTACCCGCCAAGGCCTTGGCCAAGATCTCGATGCGGCTCGTGCCGGATCAAGATAGCGGCGAGGTCTACGGTCAACTCTGCGAGTACATGCGGCGGAATGCTCCGGAGTCCATCACGTGGGAAGTCCGGGAGATGACCCACGCCCCCGCCGCCATCATGGACCGGCGCGCCCCGGCCATGCAGGTGGCGCGAAAGGCGTTGGAGGATGTTTTCGGCGTTTCCCCCATCTTCCGGCGGGAAGGCGGCACGATTCCCGTCGTTCACTTGCTTCAAACCAAGCTGGGCGTGGACACGGTCATGCTGGGTTGCGCGATGCCCGGCGACGGCATCCACGGTCCAAACGAGAAGCATCATCTCCCCAACTTCTTCCGGGGCATTGAGACCTACATTCGATTCCTGTGCGGGCTGGCGGAGCAGTAACCCCATGGCGCAGGAAACCCCAACCAGATAGGAGACGTATCCAATGGTAGGCACTTTGATCATGATGACAGCGGCGGCCTTTGGGGCGCCGGAAAGCAACGGCGAGGTTTGGTTCGAACGGCAACGCCTGGGCGATGGGACCTACGAGACCGCCTCGGCCGTCGACATCAACAATAATGGCGTCATGGACATCGTGTCGGGCGAATACTGGTTTGAAGGACCCGACTTCGAGACCCAGCACAAGATCACCGACATTCGCCAAGAGGGCACGTATTACGATTCGTTCTCCGACTACCCCATGGATGTGAATGGCAATGGCTACATGGACATCGTCACGGGGGGATGGTTCAACCAAAGCGTGCGGTGGCGGGAGAATCCCGAGGGCGAGCCCGTGGAGTGGGAAACCCACGACATCGCGACGGTGGGCAATGTCGAACGCCCGTGTTTTTGGGACATCACCGGCGACGGCCATGTTGAGATCGCGCCCAACACGCCCAATAGTCCGCAACGCATCTTCCGCCTGATTCGCGATGAAGAGGGCCGCGGTACCGGCGAGTTCGAGGAGCACACCATCAGCAGCCAGAACACGGGGCACGGTCTGGGATTCGGCGACATCACCGGCAATGGCCGGGGCGATTTCGTGTCGGCCAATGGCTGGTTCGAGCATCCCGGGAATCCTATGGAAGACGAATGGCCCTTCCACGCGGACTTTGATTTGGGCTCGGCCAGCGTGCCTATCTTGGTCCACGACGTGAATGGCAACGGATTGAATGACCTCATCGTGGGCGAGGCCCATGACTACGGGCTGTACTGGATGGAGCA
>SKRY01000024.1 GCA_007118235.1 Candidatus Hydrogenedentota bacterium
CGGCCGTGCCGATCTCGCCAGCGGGCGCCGGCGCCCGCTGTTCTTGAAATTGGCGTTCGGCTACCGTACGATCTGATGTTCCCCACATGATTTCAAGCCGCAGGAGCAGTTAGGAAAGCAATAATGACCACCCTGAATGATGTGCAGCGTCAAGCCATTGAAGCCGGGAACGGGCCGGTGCTTGTGCTTGCTGGAGCAGGCACGGGCAAGACGCGCGTGATTGTCGAGCGCCTTGCGTGGCTGGTGGCCGAACAAGGCGTGGATCCGCGCAATCTACTCGCCGTGACGTTCACCAACCGGGCGGCGAACGAGATGCGCGAGCGTGTGGCGGAGCGGCTCGGCGTGGAGCGGCTGGAGGCTTGGGTGGGGACCTTTCATTCCTTCGGACTGTTCTTGCTTCGGCGCGAGATTGAGCGTCTTGGCCGGTCCACCACGTTCACGGTGTTGGACGACTCCGACCAGCTATCACTGATCAAGCGCCTCGTGAAAGAGATGCCCGCCAAGTACAACCGCGTCTCTCCGCGGGAGACCTTGAACTGGATTAGCCAGTTCAAGCAGGGCCTGACGGCGCCCACGGAAGAGGACACCGAGGAAGACGCCTACCTCTATCTCTGGAACAAGTATCACGAGGCGGTATGGAACGCCAATGCGGTGGATTTCGATGATCTGCTGGTCCTTCCCGCCCGGATCTTGCGCGATCACGAGGACATACGCGCCCGGTATCAGCGGCGGTACCGCTACATCCACGTAGACGAATACCAAGACACCAACCACGCGCAGTTTGTCCTTGCGCGGGAGCTGGCGGGCAAGGACGGGAATATCTTCGTGGTGGGCGATGAGGACCAGAGCATCTACTCCTGGCGCGGGGCCGACCTCGAAAACATCCTGAATTTTGAGCAAGAGTACCCCGGCGCGGCGGTCATCCGGCTTGAGCAGAACTACCGCAGCACGCAGCAAATCTTGGATTGCGCCAACCGGGTGGTGGCCCACAACGAGTTTCGTCTGGGCAAGTCGTTGTGGACCGGGCTCGAAAAAGGCGAACGGGTGCGGCTGTACGAGGCCAACTCGGAGCGCGACGAGGCTGAATTCATAAGCAACGATATCGCGGAGCGGGGATGTCCCTTGAAGGAGGTCGCGATCCTCTTCCGCACCAATGGCCAAGCCCGCGTCATCGAGGAGACGTTGCGGCGCGCGGGGCTGCCATACCGGGTGTTTGGCGGGACCCAGTTCTACAGCCGGAAAGAGATCAAGGACATTTTGGCGTATCTCCGCTTGTTGGTGAATCCCGCCGACGATGTGGCGTTCCGGCGCGTGATCAACGTGCCGGCCCGGGGCATCGGCGCCACGACGCTTCAACGCGTCGAGGAGTACGCTCAAGAGCGCGGCTTGCCGCTGCTTCAGGTGCTGCGGGAAATCGAGGATGATCAAACCTTGAGCGGCCGCGCGCGCAACGCCGTTGTCTCGTTTGTTCACCTCATGGATGACCTCGCCATCGAGGCCAAGTCCAGCGGCGTGGCGGATCTGGTGGAACAGCTTCTCGAGAAGACGGGCTACCGGCGTTATGTGGAGGAGAGCGACGCCAAGGATTTCCGCGAACGCATCGAGATCGTGGACGAGTTTGTCTCGTCGTGCAAACAATTCGACGCGGATCACGGGGGGGATCTGCTTCAGTTCTTGCAAGACATGGCCCTGGTGAGCGATGGCGATCAGTTGGATCCCGAGGAGCCCACGGTTACGCTCATGACGTGCCACAGCGCCAAGGGGCTGGAATTCAACCACGTTTACATCGCGGGGTTGGAGGAAGGCCTGTTGCCGCACGCCAGCAGCCTGTACGACACCGAGGAGTTGGAGGAAGAGCGGCGTTTGTGTTACGTCGCCATGACACGCGCCCGGAAGACGCTCACGCTGACCTACGCGCGGGGCCGTATGATTTTCGGCGAGCCCCGTCAGAACGATTCATCCCGATTCATTGACGAGATCGGGCGGGACCATCTGGACCAGGCGGGCGTCAGGGAGCCGGAACCGGCCCGCCGGCCCGCCGAGCGGGCCCAGCGAGCCCCTGCCGGTGACCGGGACGGCGGCCGCATCAAAATGGGGACCCAGGTGCATCACGCCAAGTTCGGGCGGGGGACGGTCATGTTTACGTCGGGCTCGGGCAAGAAGTTGCGCGCCAAGGTCCGCTTTCAGTCGGGGCCCACCCGCGATATTTTGGTGGAGAAGGCCCCCCTTGAGATTCTCGAAGGGAATTCAAAGTGACGCTGGACGACTTGCGGGGCGAGATAGACGCCATTGATGAACGCATTCTGGAACTTCTCACCGAGCGCGCCCGCCTTGCGCAGAAGATTGGCGCCATCAAGCAAAACACCAACCGGGCGTATTACGTCCCGGAACGGGAAAAGCTGATCTTCGAGGAACTCAAACGCAAGAACCCCGGCGTGCTGCCGGAAAAGGCCATCCGCAGCATCTACCGGGAGATCATCAGCGCGACGCGCGCGCTTGAACGGCCGGTCAGCGTGGCGTATCTCGGTCCCCGGGACACCTTCAGTCACATGGCCACGTTGCGCGTCTTCGGCAGCATGGCCGAATGCCATCCCGCCGCCACCGTGTCCGACATTTTCACCGAGGTCGAGCGCAAGCGGGTGGATTATGGCGTGGTGCCCGTGGAGACGTCCATGGGCGGGGGTGTGAGCGACACCCTGGACCGGTTCGTCGTGTCGGAACTCAAGATTGTGAACGAGGTGATGCTGCACATCAACCACAGTCTGCTCTCCAATAGTCTGCTCGAAGAGATCACGCAGGTGTACTCGAAGGAACAGCCGTTCGTGCAATGCCGCAACTGGCTCAAGGCCAACTTGCCCAACGCCGAGCTGATCGAGACCTCAAGCACGGCGGAGGCCGCGCGCATGGTCCATGACAAACCGGGCGCCGCCGCCATAGCGAGCGAACTCGCCGCTGAAACCTATGGGCTCGATATCGTCGCCTCGTCCATTGAAGACGCGTCCCACAACTTCACGCGCTTCTTCGTCATCGGCAGGCAGGCCGCCAAGCCCACGGGCCATGACAAGACCGCGATTCTGTTCACCATCAAGGACAAGCCCGGCGCACTATATAGTCTACTTCAACCCATGGCCCGGCGCGGCATCAACCTCAGCCGCATTGAGTCCCGGCCTTCCCAGAAACGGGCGTGGGAATATGTCTTCTTCGTGGATCTACTCGGCCATGTGAACGAGCCGGAGGTGAAGGAGGCCTTGGACGAATTGGCTCAGGAATGCTCCGAGTTCAAGATTCTCGGCTCCTTTCCGCAGGGGGAAGTGGAGGAGTAGGGGAGAGGACATCAAGAAAGAGGGACAGTCACCTTTTGTTTGTTTTCGGCGGAACGCCCGCCGTCCACGCTTCTCCGCATCGTTGCCAGTGACCGTCCCTCTTGTGTTCGCTTGATTCTGTTCAGACCTCGGCTTAGGAAACTTGAACGTTGACGCGTTTGGACTTGGCTTCCTCCGTCTTGGGGAGCCTGAGTTTCAACACGCCGTTCTTGTATTCGCCCTCGGCCTCTTCCGTGTTGACCTCGCCCGGCAGGGGCACGGTTCGCACGAACGAACCGTAGCTACATTCCGCATAATAGTAAGCCCCTTCCTTCCGTTCTTCGCGGCTCGATTTCTTTTCCCCGCGAAGCACGAGCCGGTTGCCCGTGATTTCGGCGCTGAAATCGTCTTTGTCCATCCCCGGCAATTCCGCCCGAACCCGGATTTCATTCTCGGTCTCCTCCACGTCGAGCTTCGGGCCGCCTTGCGTCATGAACGACTCCGGCCACGCCTCGCTATTCAAGTCTTCCGCGGAGCGGGCGCGTTCGGGCAACCATTGGTCAAAGGTGTTGGCCAAATCATCGCGCAGCCGCCCTAATCGCTGGCGCCACTCCGTGGGCTTCAAGCTCGCCATCCTCTCTTACCTCCTCTTTTCTCTAGCGCGGGACCGGCCTCGCGCTCACGGGGCCGGCCGCCGGTTCCTGTTTGGTTCTTGCTGTCGGGGATTGGCTCCCTGCGTTACGAGGACGTCTTCACCTCGATCCGCTTGGGTTTCGCTTTCTCCGCCTTCGGCAGCGTCACGGTCAGCACGCCGTATTTCATCTCCGCGCGAATGTTTTCCGAGTCCACCTCGTCGGTGAGCCGGAATTGCCGGTAGAAGTTGCGCAGTTCGAATTCATTGCGCAACGGCGTGCCCACGGTCTCTTGTTTCACCTTGCCATGTATCGTGAGGACGCCTTCATGCACGTTGATGTCGATCTGGTCCTTCGGCACGCCCGGCAAGTCCGCCACGACAACAAGTCCGTCGGTCATTTCGAATATATCCACCGGCGGCCGCAGGGTTTGCTCTTCCGCGCGGGTTTCCGGGACGCTCTGTTCCCCGGTTGTCGTTTGCACCGTGTGTTCCGTCATGATGTATCCCTCCTTTCCGGGCCTTAGCTGACTTTCACCTGGATTTGCCGTGGTTTCGCCGACTCAGCTTTCGGCAACGTAAGGTGCAGCACGCCTTCCCTGTATTGGGCTTCCATGTTCTCCGTGTTCACTTTCACGGGCAGGTCAAGCGTCCGGGTAAACCGGCCCGCGCTGCGTTCCTGCCGGTGATACGCGTCGGGGTTGATGTCCTCGGACAAGGCTTGCTTTTCGCCGCTGATGCGCAATGAATTGTCTTGGACCGCCACATCGAACGTTTGCGGATCCACGCCCGGCGCCAGCGCTTCCACGTAGATGTTGTTTTCGTCGTCCGATATGTTCAGCAACGGGTACATTCCCCGCGCCGCCTGCCCCGGCAGGAACGCTGGCCTCCGCGCCGCGCCCCCTGGAAGATTCACTCCATAGTCTTGGAACATCCGCTCAACTTCCCGCCGCAGATGGTCCAACTCGCGAAACGGGTCCCAACCTTGATTCGGCGCCATTACGAAACCCTCCTTTCTTGTGAGTTGCACGTATTCTCCAGTTGGTGGATGGAGGGCTGCCGAGCCCCCCTCTCCACACGCTACCCGCTATCTATGAAAACGGCCTTTAGGCGCGCTTGCCCGAGGGCCGGGTCTCTATTTCTTGCCCAGCAAGGCCTGTGCCAAGCTTGTGGGCATGGCGCGTGGATGTCAACTCCCCCCATTGTAACGGGTTTGAACGGGAAAACCCATGGCTGTAGGCCATTTCCGTGTGATGCACTGTTCGATTTTCAAACACACGCGGGCCGATTTTGAAACGTCTCCTGCGCCGCATGCCCCGGCTTTGCCAGCAAACAGCGCGGAAATTCCCCTCACGTCCGGCGGAGTATTCACACCCTGTGCCCGGCAAGGACGCAATTCGTGGGGCCGTGTTGGATTCATCACCGAAAGTATGGTACGTTTTGCTCTTAAGAAGAAGATGCCTGACCGTGGCGCCAAGGGAATTCCCCGCCATCCACATACCCGGACACCACGCCGCCAGCCCCGCTGGCCCGCCATCCAGGGGGGCGCTTTTTTCTTGCTGGGGCCTCAACAAGTAGACGGTGTCACGGGGGCGCCGCCTGAAGGCCGCGTAATCCTCCAACACACACATGCATTCGAACTCTCGGGAGCGGGTGAGGGGTTGCCCGCTGTTCTGGAAGGGTGGAAAAACCATATGATTCGCTCACGCATTGTTGGCACGGGCCAATGCTTGCCGGAAAAGATTCTTACTAACCATGATCTTGAGAAGATGATGGACACGTCGGATAAGTGGATCCGTCAGCGCACCGGCATTGGCCAGCGCCATGTAGCGGCTCCCGGGCAGGGGGCGTCCGATCTGGGCGCGCCGGCGGCGCGCGAGGCGCTAAAGAACGCAGGCATCGAGCCCGGTGAGGTGGATTTCATCGTGTGCTGCACCACCACGCCCGACTATCTTTTCCCGGCCACGGCTTGTTTGATTCAAGACAAGATTGGCGCCAAGCAAGCGGCCGCCTTTGACGTGAGCGCGGCGTGTTCCGCCTTTGTGTATGGCTTGGCCACGGCGGACGCCTTCATACGGTGCGGCATGTACAAGACCGTGTTGGTGGTGGGGGCCGAGGTTCTCACGAACAGGCTCAATTGGAAGCGGCGGGATACCGCCGTGCTGTTCGGGGACGGCTCGGGGGCGGTGGTGTTGCGCGCGGAGGAGGATACCGGCCATGGCGTGCTTACGACCTACTTGGGGGCCAACGGGGCGCACAGCGAGATTCTCACGGTGCCTTCGGGCGGGTCGGTGAAGCCCTTTGACGACTCCCCGGACGACGAGGAGCGGGTGGCCATATTCATGAAAGGCCCTGAGCTGTTCCGGCAAGCCGTGGCCGCTTTTTCCCTGGCCGCCGAGAAGGCGTTGGAGGGCACCGGTGTTACCGTGGAGGACCTTGATCTTTTCGTTCCGCACCAGGCCAACACGCGCATCATATACAGCGCCTCCGATCGCCTTGGCCTGGACCGCGGCAAGGTGTATCTCAATATCGAACGAGTAGGCAACACCACGGCCGCGAGCATCCCCCTCGCCCTTGACGACGCCATGAAGGAAGGCCGCATCAAGACCGGCAGCCATGTGTTGCTGGCGGCCTTCGGCGCCGGCCTCACCTGGGC
>SKRY01000272.1 GCA_007118235.1 Candidatus Hydrogenedentota bacterium
CGCCGCTGCAACGAGACCTCACCGACCATAACTCGCTGGAAAGTGTTCGTGAGGTGACAATCGAACTGTAGGAGTTAGTCCGTCCTTCATTTGTGGATACACTGATTGCGAATGACTTTGCCCTAAATGCTTTCGGCGGGAAGATTTGGGTATAGTTTTTTCGTCACGCATGGACTTTGGAGGGATTCAAGAACGCACGGAGCGTGGTAACGGTTTACACGAGAAACCTTGATCGGAACGGGTCAAACCCGCGCCAGAGGCGCGATAGTGAGTATCCTGGGGCTAGCGAAGCGCAGCCCCAGGATAGGACGCCCCCTCGCGTGTCCGTCCTGAAGGGACGGAAGAAAGGCGCGGCGTTCGCTCCGGTCCCTTCAGGACCGATATCGGTTGTGGTCTGTGACCTAGGGCTGCGCTTCGCTTGCCCTAGGCTACTCCCTTGGGCGCCTTCAGCGCCATACACGCCCACAATTGAGCTGTGGCTCCCGTGCGCGTCAAGTTGGAGATGCAACTATCCTTGTTCCTTGTTATCCATACGGCGATTCACGCACAACGAGCGCTTTGGAGCCACAGGCTGAGTCAGACGCCATCGAGATATCGACAAATTGGGAGTTGGAAAAAAGACTTGGGCATATGCCCCACCAGCAAACAACACAAACTGAACCGGAGTTTGGATAACACCCCATGAATTCGGATGGATTCGCCCCAGCCGTGGCTGAACCGGCCGATGGTTCCCCGCATAAGCCGTTGTCGCGGGAGATCGCGGACATCTTCGCTCAGGAGGCGGAGACCATCACCTTTGAGGCCCTGCTTAGCCGGATCAGACAAAAGAGTTTTGGGGTGTTGCTGGCGATACTCGCCTTGCCCTCGGCTTTGCCCCTGCCCGCGCCAGGCTATGCGATGCCGTTTGGGGTGGCGCTTCTCGTAGTGGCGTATCAGATGATTCGTGAACGGGAGTACCCTTGGTTTCCCCAGCGGGTGCTGGCCCGGGAAATCCGGACCAAGAAGAACCGCCGTCTGGTCAAGGCGATGGTTTGGCTTGTCGGACTGTTGGAGAAACTGCTGAAGCCGAGGGGCGAGTGGCTTTATGAGACTCGCTGGTTCCCCAGATCGAGCGGAGTCGTCGTGCTGCTGTGCGCCGCCTCGATGTGTACGCCGATCCCCTTAACGAACAGTCTGCCCGCCTTGGGCATTTTTCTGATCGGCATGGGTCTGATCGAACGCGACGCTCTGGCCGGGATTGGCGGCATCGTCACGGGGGTGGCCGGTATGCTCGTGAGCATCACAATTGTCGTACTGGTGCTTATGTTCGGCATGGTGGCCGTGGACTGGGTGCGGGATGTCATCCGCGAGGGATTACCCGCGCTGATGGCGGGGATGTAGCCATGAAGGTGGTTCAAGGCGGCATGACACGCGCGCGGCGGAAGGATGTTACGCCGCTGGGATGGACCTAAGTCAATGCGAATCATGATTACTGGCGGGGGCACCGCTGGGCATACATCGCCGGCAGTGGCTATCATTGAAGAGCTTCAGCGGCGGGATCCCCGGCTAATGGTCCAGTGGATTGGGCGCAAGGGCGGCCGGGAGGAGAAACTCTGCACCCGGTTGTCCATTCCCTTCCGGTCCGTGCCCGTTGCGCCGTGGCCCCGCTCCAAGGGACTCCGCATGGGGTGGGCGGCCTTTCGGGTGGCGTTGGGCTTCGCGCGCTCGATGCTCTACATCCAGCGATTCCGGCCCCAAGCGGTAATCGGCGTGGGCAGTTATGTTTCAATCCCCCTCTTGCTCGCCGCCCAACGCCGGGGCGCGCCCACGTTTCTGCACGAACAAAACAAGCGGCTCGGCATGGCGAATCAGCTCGCCGCCAAACGGGCCACGGCGCTTTTCCTGAGTTACCCCGAGACCCTGGGAGACTACCCGGAGGAGCGGGCGATCGTCTCGGGCAACCCGGTCCGGGCGGCCTTTCTCAAGCCGCCCTCCCAAGCAGACGCCCGCCGGCGCTTTGGCCTGCAACACGATATCCCCGTCCTCCTCGTTACAGGCGGGAGCCAAGGCGCTCAAAAGATCAATGAAGCCGTCCACGGCTTGCTGCCCGAGTTGGGCCGGAACGAGTGCCAGATTCTATGGACGACCGGGACGGCTTTCGCGGCCAAGGCCCGGACCCTGGCCGCCGAATGCCCCGTGCAGGTCCAGGTCTTCCCGTACATCGAAGACATGGTTCACGCCATGGCGGCCGCTGATCTCATTGTCAGCCGCGCGGGGGCCTCGAGCACGGCGGAAATCGCCGCCATAGGTAAGCCAAGCATCCTAGTCCCTTATCCCCATGCGACCGAGAATCATCAGGAAATCAACGCCCGCGCCTTTGAGTCGGCGGAGGCTGGCGAGGTAATCCTCGACGCGGACCTCAGTTCCGAGCGCCTTCTGGACTCCTTGCGCCGTCTGCTCCCGGACCCCCAAGTCCGCGAGCGCATGAGCCGCGCCGCCCTGACGCTCGCCCGTCCCGAGGCGGCCGAGATCATCGCCGACAAAGTGCTCGAAATCATCTTCGACGAAACCGGGACAGCCGGCAACGAGGCCGAAGACCAGTAGCACGCGTTCATCCGAACCCCGGCGATTGGGGCGCAAGGACAAAATTGCGTTTTGCGTGGCTGTTCTGCTATGCTTCGGCCACCTGCTAGCGGCTTCCCTTCGACGCGTCCTTGTGTCTCTCACCGCGACCAATCGCATTCCGTGGCGTGATCCATCCCCGGGGCGGCGGTGTAGGCTGGGACGCATTCCGTTTTTTCGTCTCGCGCGGGCGTGTTCGCGCCTTGGGGGAATCAAACACCGGAAGACCGCCGCGGACCTTTCCAATGAAACGAACTCAACCAAGATAAGGAAGAGGTGGCATGTGTGGAATTGTAGGATATATCGGGGATAAGAACCCGGTTGAAGTCATCATGACCGGGCTGCATCGGTTGGAGTACCGGGGATACGATTCGGCGGGCGTCGCCGTGGTGAACGATGGACGCCTGGATTGCATCAAGAGCTTGGGCAAGCTCAAGGTGCTCGATGAGAAGCTTGAAGCCCAACCCCTCGGCGGGAAACTGGGCATCGGCCACACGCGCTGGGCCACGCATGGCGTGCCGAGTGAGGCCAATTCTCATCCCCATTTTGATCAAGACATGGAAATCGCCGTGGTCCACAATGGGATCATCGAGAACTATCAAGAAATTCGCGCCCAGCTCGAGGCCGATGGCGTGACCTTCCGGAGCCAAACCGACACGGAAACCATCGCGCACCTTATCCGTAAGTACCACGAGGGCGATCTCTTCGCCGCCGTTAAGCGCGCCTTACAGGACGTGCACGGCGCGTACGCCATCGGCGTTATCTGCAAGGACAACCCCGATGTGCTCGTGGCGGCCCGGCACGGCAGTCCGCTCATCGTGGGACTGGGCGACGGCGAGGCCTTCATCGGGTCCGACGTGCCCGCCATCATGAAGTTTACCCGGAAGGTGCTCTACCTGGACAACGGCCAAGTCTGCGAGATCCGCCGGGACGGCCACCAGATCCAAGATATCCAGGGCAATCCCGTCGAACTCGAAATCAATCACATTGAATGGGACGATGCCGCCGCCGAAAAGGAGGGGTATCCCCACTTCATGCTCAAGGAAATCAACCAGCAGCCCGAGGTGATTCAGAACACCCTGCGCGGCCGGGTGGACGAAGGCTCCGACGAGGTTCGTCTCGCCGAGATGAACATCAGTACGGACGACCTGAAGGCGCTGGAGAAGATCGTCATCGTGGCCTGCGGCACCGCTTGGCACGCCGGCATGGTGGGCAAGTATCTCATCGAGAAGTTCGCCAAAGTCCCCGTCGAGCTTGACCTCGCGTCGGAATACCGTTACCGCGATCCCATCGTTCCGCCGAACACGCTGATGATTCCGGTCTCCCAGTCCGGCGAGACGGCGGACACCCTGGAGGCCATCCGCATCGCCAAGAGCCTTGGCGCGAAGGTCGCTTCCATCGTCAACGCCGTGGGTTCGAGCGTGGCGCGGGAATCCGACGGCGTCATTTACCAACAGGCCGGGCCGGAAATCGGCGTGGCGTCCACCAAGGCCTACACGTCGCAGTGCACGGCGTTCGCCTTGTTCACCATCTGGCTGGCGGAAACGCGCGGCGAGCTGGACAAGGCCACGGCGAAGCAGATGATTGGCCATCTCCGGGAGATTCCAGGTAAAATTCAGGAAATCCTGGACAACCAAGACGATATCAAGCGGTGCGCCGAGGATCCCAAGTATCGCGATGCGCAAAGCGCCCTGTATCTCGGCCGGAGCTACAATTTTCCCAGCGCCCTTGAGGGAGCGCTCAAGCTCAAGGAAATCAGCTACATCCACGCCGAGGGATACGCCGCGGGCGAGATGAAGCATGGTCCCATCGCGCTCGTAACCGATGAGTTGCCGGTGGTTTGCGTCGCGGTCAAGGGTGAGACCTACGAGAAGATGGTCTCCAACATCCAGGAAATCCGAGCCCGCAGCGGCATCGTGTTGTCCGTGGGCACCGAGGGCGACAAACAGATCGCGCAACACAGCGACGATGTGTTGTTTGTGCCGGCGTGTTACGAACCGTTCAGCCCCATCGTGGTCGCCGTGCCCCTGCAATTGTTCTCGTACTATGTGGCCGCCAATCGCGGCTGCGATGTGGACCAGCCCCGTAACCTGGCCAAGAGCGTCACCGTGGAGTAAAGACCCCGGCGGTGCGCTTGAGAAAACCCTTTCAAGGGATTCTTTCGATATCAACGTCCGTAGAGGGCGATTGTAGGATTGCGCCGGGACCGCCTTTCCCTTTTTCGGGTAAGGCGTCCCGGCCCTTTTTGACTTCCGCCCTTGTGTAACCCTCGAAAACCATCAGGCAATCAGTGAGCCTTAGCTCAAGGAACTCTCTTCACGATGCAATGCGGCGCCTCCATTCGTAATCTCGCCATCGTGGCCCATATCGACCACGGCAAGACCACGCTCATTGACGCGATCTTTCGCGCTACCCACACCTTCCGGGAAAATGCCCGGGTCCAAGAGCGCGCCATGGACAGCGGCGCCTTGGAGCGGGAGCGCGGCATCACCATTCGCTCGAAACATTGCGCCGTGGATTGGGGAGATTACCGGATCAACATCGTGGATACGCCGGGGCACGCCGATTTCAGCGGCGAGGTGGAGCGGGTCTTGTCCATGGTGGACTCGGTGATCTTGCTCATTGACGCCAACGAAGGCCCCATGCCCCAGACGCGCTACGTCCTTATGCGGGCGCTGAAACTGGGCATGCGGCCGCTGGTCGTGGTCAATAAGGTGGACCGTCCCCAGGCGGATCCCCAAGAGGCCGTGAATAAGACCTTCGACTTGTTCCTCGAACTCGGCGCGAGCGATGAGCAGGCGGATTTCCCGGTCCTCTATGGCTCGGGCCTTGGGGGCTGGATCGTGCGCGATCTCGATAGCGCCGAGCCCCGTGACAACATGGACGCGCTTCTCGAGACCATCGTCTCCGAGGTTCCGCCCCCGCCCGCCGAGGAGGACGCGCCCTTCCGCATGCAAGTGAGCACCCTGGGCTGGCGCGACCACATCGGCCGCCTGGCCTGTGGCCGCGTACTCGAGGGCCGCTTGCGCAAGGGGGATACGTTTAACCGCGTCTCGACCCATCGCACCGGCCCCGCCGCCAGCGATCCGTGGGAAGTGACAGATGTCGCCGCCGAGCGTTGCGTGCATCTCTGGGTGACCCACGGGATGGAGCCCGTTGAGACGGACGAGGTGCGCGCGGGCGACATCGTCTGGATAGGCGGCGCAAAGGACGTGACCCTCGGCGACACGCTGGCGTGTCCGTCCTTGGAAGACCCCGCCTTTCCGCCGCTTGAGATTGAAGAACCCACGGTGAGCATGTATTTCCTCGTGAACAGCGGCCCCATGGCGGGTAACGAAGGCAAGCCCGTCACCTTGCGGCAACTCAAAGAGCGGCTCGACAAAGAACTGCGCACCAACGTGGCCCTGCGCGTCGAGGATCTGGGCCGTCCGGACGGGGTGAAGGTCTCCGGACGGGGCGAACTGCACCTCGGCATTCTCATCGAGGAAATGCGCCGCGAAGGCATCGAACTCTGCGTGTCCTGTCCCGAGGTCATCACGCACCGGGACGAACACGGTCACCTCATGGAGCCCATGGAGGAAGTTGTCATCGACGTGCCCAGCATCTATCAGGGCGCCGTTATCGAAACCCTCTCCCAACGCAAAGCCGAACTCACCGAGATGCACCACGAGCGCCACGGCCTTGTGCGGCTTATCTTCCACATGCCCACCCGCGGGCTTATCGGATACCGCAACGAATTTTTGACCGACACGCGGGGCCTCGGCGTCATGTCCTCCCGCTTCAACGGCTACGGCCCGTGGCGCGGGGAGGTCGTATGCCGAAATCGGGGCTCCATGATAAGTATGGAATCCGGCGAGGCCACAAGCCACAGCCTCGAAAACCTCCAGAATCGCGGCGTATTGTTCATCGCCCCCATGGAACGCGTGTACACCGGCATGATTGTGGGCGAGAACA
>SKRY01000229.1 GCA_007118235.1 Candidatus Hydrogenedentota bacterium
AGTTCGAGGGTCCCCACGAGGCCTGCAGCGTCTTTTTCGGCGGCGGAACGCCCTCCGTGCTGACGTCCGAAGAGTTGGAGCGCATTTTCTCCGCGTTGCGGCAGCGGTTCACGGTGGCGCCGGACGCGGAAATTGGCTTTGAGGCCAATCCCGACGATATCACGCCCGAGGCGTTGGCCGCCTGGCGGGAATTGGGAATCAACCGGCTCTCCGTGGGCGCCCAAAGCTTCGACGATGGCGCCCTGTTTTACCTCGGCCGGGCGCACGGGGCTCAAGCGGCCCATCAGGCCTGCGAATGGACGGCGGAAACCTTCTCGAATTGGGGGATGGATCTGATTTTCGGCGTCTACCCCTTGGAATCGTGGGGGCCCACCTTGGCGGCTTGCCGCGCGCATGCCCCGACCCACATCTCCACCTATGGCCTCAGCTACGAGCCCAAGACCCCCTTTGCCAAACGCGCGCGCGAAGCCGTGGACGACGACGTCTACATCGCGCAATACGAAGCCGCTCACACCGCCTTCGAGAACCACCTCCACTACGAAGTCTCCAACTTCGCCCTACCCGGCTATGAAAGCCAGCACAATCTGCTCTACTGGCGGAACGCGGAATACGCGGGCTTCGGCCCGGGAGCATACTCGTTCCTAGACGGCATTCGCTCCCGCAACCTGAGCCGGTTTCGAGACTATGAGCGCGATCCCGGAGGGAAAAGCGAGGCCCTGAAACTGACGCCTTCCGAAATACGCGTCGAGACTGTGATTCAGCACCTCCGGTTGCGGGAAGGGCTGGAAAAGAGGGTCTACGTCGAGCGTTTCGGCCGGTCTTTGGAAGCCGATTACGGCGAAGCCATCCGCGGTCTCGTGCAGCGGGGTTTGCTGGAGGACGAGGACGGCTGTATGCGGCCCACCTTGAAGGGCTTCGAGCAGAATAGTGAGATTGGCTTGGCCCTGTTGGGATGAAAGCGCCCAAGAGCTGTGTTGCGAGACAGAATGCCTGTGTTCATTGAAGCCAAGGGATGACAGGCGTAGAATGGGTTATGCACAAGGGCGCCGTGAGGAAGCTTGGTTCCACAACCTAAACCCCGCCCGTGGTCAGTGTCGTGTTACAATGAGGTATAAGGCGTGAGACGGTGGCCGCATAGGATGGCCGCTCACGCTTGGGAGCCGTATATGGGCAAGCGTTATCTTAGAAGGTCTCTTTTCATCCTCGTCCTTCCCGCGTTGTTTCTGAGCGTGGAAGCCGTTGACAACGGGGAGGAAGGGGATTATGTCGTCCTCATGCCGGTCACGGGTATGGTGGATGACGGTATTGACGTCCTCCTGGAGCGTGTTCTGCGGGAGTACGAGGACGCGGAGGCGCTCGTCCTACGCATTGACACGCCCGGCGGCCGCGTGGACAGCGCGATTGAGATCACCAAGCGGCTCATGGAAGCCCCCATGCACACCATCGCTTACGTGGAGGGGATGGGGGCGATTTCCGCCGGAGCGCTGATCAGTTACGCCTGCGACGACATTATCATGACCCCGGACAGCAACATGGGCGCCGCCACGCCTGTCATGGTGGGTCCAGGCGGCATGCAGCCCACCGGGGAAAAAGAGGTTTCCTTCTTGCGCGCGCGCATGCGGGCCCTGGCGGAGACGAAGGGCCACAACCCTTACGTCGCCGAGGCCATGGTGGACGAGGATATTGAGTTGCGCGCCCGGCTCAAGGAGGACGGCTCGTTGGAGATTTTCGCGGGCGAGGCCCGGGACGCGCGGCAAGAAGAGGCCGATGACCCGGACGGCGCCATGCCCGCGCCCACGCTCGATGATATCATCGAGCGTCTCCTTGAGGATTATGGGGACGAGGGGCTTCAAATGAATCTGAGCGGCAGCCTCATGGGGGGCTGGCTGGCCGCCAACGCGGCGGAGAGCGAAGTCGTGTTGCAGGCGGGCAAGCTTCTCACGGTCACCGGAGGCGAGGCCGAACGCTTCGGCATCATCCCCAAGACGGTGACCTCCATTGACGAGGCGCTCGAACACTATGGCTACGCGGATCACCGGCGGGTCGAGGCCGATTTCACATGGGCCGAGTCGCTGTTCCGCTTCCTTACCCATCCGACCATGGCGGGGCTGTTGCTGATGGCGGGGATGGGCGGAATTTACTTCGAGGTGCGGAGTCCCGGCTTCGGATTGCCCGGCATGGTTGGCATCACCGCCCTGGCGCTGTTCTTCGGCGCGCGCTATATCATTGGGCTTGCCGATTGGATCGATGTGGTCCTTGTGGCGGTGGGGGTCATGTTGCTCGCCGTGGAGATATTCGCCCTGCCCGGATTCGGCGTATTCGGCGCCGCGGGCATATTGTGCATCCTGGCGGGCATATACTTGGCCCTGACCAACGTCCCCATCCCGGAATACAGTTGGGACTTTGATCGCCTGCGCGAGGCGGGTCAGACCCTGTTGGTGGCGGTGGTGTCCTACGGTGTCGTGGGGCTAGCGGTGCTAAAAATCTTTCCCCGGACGCCCATGTACCGTGGGCTTGTGCTCACACAAGACATGTCCAACGAAGCGGGCTATGCCGTGGAGCCGGAAGCCGAACTCAGGGAGGATTCCGCCATCGGGATGCGGGGCAAGGCGCTGAGCATGCTGCGGCCCGTGGGCCGTGGCCGGTTCGGCGGAAAGACGTACATGGTCGTCACGCGGGGCGACTTCATTGACGAGGGCGCCCCGATTGAAATCAAGGAGGTCCGCGGCAACCGCTATGTGGTGGAACAGGTCAGGGAGGAGAGCGAATGACCCAGCGCGATTTGCTGGTGCAAATGCTGAAACGCTTGCTTGAGGACACGTGGGTCATCCAGCAACAAGGGGCTGGCTATTATAGCTGCGTGCCCCTGGCGCGGCGCTACAACAAGCTCTTGAATCAGGCGCGAATCCTGGCTGGTGACGACGGACTGATAAGCACCTTCGAGGAGTTCCCCGACAACGATCCCAAGGACCCCTCGGACAAGAGCAAGGTTGTTCAAGCGATTCGCATCGAGATCGGCCAACTCGTTTCCTTTCTTGAAGCCGGGGACGAAAGTCCGCAGGGGTCCTCATGATTTGGTGGATATTGATTCTCTATTTCCTCGGGCTTGCTCTGGTGATGGCCGAATTCTTTGTGCCGGGCGGGGTATTGGGAGTCATTGGCGGCGTACTCATGGTGGGCAGCGCCGTGCTTGGGGCATATCACTTCCCCGAGTATGCGTTTCCCCTTATAATGGCCAAGCTGTTCGGAGCCATCGTGGTCATTGTCGGCGGCATCCTCATGCTGCCGCGCATCCCCACGCTGCAACGCATGGTCTTGACCGATGACTTGACCCACGGCGAGCAGGGCTGGGTCTCGGACAAGAGCGATTACAGCCTTATGGAGCAGGAAGGGGAGGTTCATACCATGCTCCGGCCCGCGGGCATTGTGATGATAGATGGTCAACGCGTGAACGCCATATCCAGTGGCGCTTTTATCGAGCCGGGGGCCAAGGTGAAGGTCATTGAGGTCCACGGCAACCGGGTAGTGGTCGAGCGCGTTGACAATGCGTAGGGTAATTCTGTCAGGATATAGCTCTCCTGACGGGGATCGCGCCTCACTGATCCTCATGAACAGGAGGCGGGCGAAACGGCAAAAAGCGGAAAGGATTGAGTTCACATGAATGGAATGGGCGTTTTCTGGGGTGTTTTCGCCGCGATAGTCATACTCCTGTTGCTGATAGTCGGGGTGGTGTTTCTCACCTTCTTCCGGCTGTGGATCCGGGCATGGCTTTCGGGCGCGCAAGTAAGTTTGTGGAGCCTTGTGGCCATGAGTTTGCGCCGGGTGAATCCGGGGGTCATCGTGGACAGCCGCATCATGGCGGTGAAGGCGGGCCTGGTCATCTCGACCAACGACTTCGAGACCCACTACTTGGCGGGCGGCAAGGTGGTCCGCGTGGTCCAGGCGCTGATCGCGGCTAGCAAGGCGAACATCGAACTTAGCTTCAAGCAGGCCACCGCCATTGACTTGGCGGGCCGCGATATTCTGGGCGCGGTGCAGACGTCGGTGAATCCCAAGGTCATCGACTGCCCGGACCCAAACAAGGGACCGGCGACGGTGGCCGCGGTCGCCATGGACGGGATTCAGCTCAAGGCGAAGGCCCGCGTTACCGTGCGAACCAACATTAAGAGCCTCGTCGGCGGCGCGACGGAAGAGACCATCGTGGCGCGCGTGGGCGAAGGCATCGTGACGACCATCGGCTCATCCGAGAACCACAAGAAGGTCCTCGAGAATCCGGACATGATCTCCCGTGTCGTGCTCCAGCGGGGCCTGGACGCCGGTACGGCCTTCGAGATTCTGTCCATCGACATCGCCGACGTGGATGTGGGCGAGAACATCGGCGCGCAGCTCCAGACCAAGCAGGCCGAGGCGGACAAACAGATCGCCCAGGCCCGCGCCGAGGAGCGCCGCGCCATGGCCTTCGCCCGCGAGCAAGAGATGCGGGCTCAAGTCGTCGAGATGCGCGCGCGGGTGGTCGAGGCCGAGGCCGAGGTTCCCAAGGCCATGGCGCAAGCCTTCCGCGAGGGCAACTTGGGCATCATGGACTACTACCGCATGAAGAATGTGGAAGCCGACACGGACATGCGCCAATCCATCGCCAAGATGGATGAAGACGATGACGAAGGCGGCGGTTCGGGCGGCGGAGGCGGTTCGACCGGTCAGCGCCGCTAGCTAAAAAACCCGCTGGGTGGCGGTTCCCGGTTGGGGGCCGCCACCCATACATAATGCCCGAACGCGACGTAGCCGCCGGGGTTCTCAAGAACCAAGGGATGTCCCATGGAAAACCTTCTGGTTTACATTATCTTTTTCGCACTTCTCATTCTCGGGCTCGCCCGAAGGGTTCAGGAGGCGCGCCAAGAAGCGGAGCGGCGCAGGAAACCGCCCACGCAAGATCCGAGCAAACTTCCGGAAGCCACGCGGCGCATATTGTATGGCGACGAGGCGGAGACGCCCCGGGAACGTACCGTTCGTGCGCCGGCGCCGTCCCGGCCCGTGCAACGCAGCTTCATGGAAGACGATGACAAAGACGTGACCTACGCCCCTTCCCGCCGGCCCGGTCCGGAACGCAATATTCCCCGGCAACGGGAAGTAAAGCGGGAAGACAGCGGACGGTGGATACCCGAACAGCGCGAGGTGATGCGTGGAGAAGGGCAACGCGCCATGCCGGGGCAGACGCTTCCACGCGGGAAGACCGCGCCGCGCCAAGAGGGTAAGGCCATACCGGAACACACGCCGACTACGCAGGACCTGAGCTTACCGGGCCAGACCACCGTCGCCGACACGGAACGGCAGCTCCGCCAAGGAATCCGCCCGGGAGCAGGGAAAAAGCGCAAACGAGGCGCCTTAATCCGGTTGGAGGACCTTCGCGATTTGCGCAAGGGCATTGTCCTGCGTGAAATCCTTGGGCCACCGAGAGGCTTGAGGCCGTTTGAAGACATTCAGTAGCATCGCCGCTTGAAAGCCGTACCGCCGGCATCTTGCCGGCACGTGAGCCAAGCTTGGAAGACGGCGATACGGTTTCCTCTCCGGGTGAAGCGAGTACTCGCTTCACCCGCGAATTGTGGGTAATCCCGCCCCTATCGTCATCCCCCGCTTTCGCGGGCATGACGGTGGAGGGCGCGAATACCATAGGGACCCCAGGGATTGCGTCCGTGCGGCGCAAGGCGTGTGCAATTCCGGATTGTTTAACGCTCCCGCCAACTCCCAGTGAATATCTCAAGCACCCCAATATGGAGCCATGACCAACATCGCTGATAGACCTGTCATTGTGCAATCCGACCGTTCGATTCTCCTTGAGACGGACGGTCCGTTGTTTGAGGATGCCCGGGACGCCATCGCGGCCTTTGCCGAGCTGCTGAAGTCGCCCGAGCACATCCACACGTACCGGATCACAGCGCTTTCCCTTTGGAACGCCGCCGCGGCGGGCATGACGGCCGAGGGCATCCTGGAAAGCCTGCATGCGTACAGCAAGTACGATATCCCGCAGAATATCGTTGCGGAAATCCGGGAAACCGTCGCCCGTTACGGCCAGCTCAAGCTGTACAAGGACACCGATGACACGCTGGTCATTGTGGCCGAGGACCCGGTTCTCATCGCCCAGATCGTCCATCACAAGGACATCAAGGGCTACGTCCAACATCACGAGGCGGACCGCGTCTACATTACCCCGGGCGACCGCGGCAACGTCAAGAACGCCCTCATCAAGATTGGATTTCCCGTCGAGGACTTGGCCGGCTATGTCGAGGGCGCGCCCCTTGCGCTGAACATGCGTTCCGAGACGCGGTCGGGCGCTCCCTTGCACTTGCGCGAGTATCAGAGAGAGGCCGTCGAAGCGTTCCATATGCGGGGCTCGAACCACGGCGGCAGCGGCGTCATCGTGCTGCCGTGCGGCGCGGGCAAGACGCTGGTGGGGATAGCCGCCATCGACCGGCTTCAGACTCAGACCCTCGTGCTCACCACGAACACGGTGGCGCTTCGCCAATGGAAG
>SKRY01000345.1 GCA_007118235.1 Candidatus Hydrogenedentota bacterium
GGATAGCCTGAACGAGGGGGGCATCGGGCTGGGACGCGGCGGTTTCCGCCTGGGCGCCTTCCGGCAAAAGGACGATGCATCTTAGGCCGTGGGGTGATACATGAACGGTTAGGCCCCCGAGCGGACCCGGAAAATGGAAGAAGGACGTGTCCGAGGGAGTGGCGGGAAGGGAAGGCTTGGGGGACCGGCTCGTTGTGTCCATGGGGCAATCCGACTCGCTGCTTGAGGCCTGAACCATGAGACTAGGAGGGAGGTTCGCGAAACGGGCTATTCATGGCGTTGTTGGCCAGGGACGGTGCGCGCCCCTGGCCAACACAGATTAGCGTGATGGTTTGTTAGCCTTCGTAATCCACGCGGAGATCACGGATGGACAAGGCCTTGGTTGCCGCCTCGGCGATGGTGTCGTCATCGCTTTCGGTAAGCGCCTCCAGCCGCTCGCGGGCCGCCGCGCCTTCTTCCTGCGCGATGGCGTGGATGAGCGAAACGGCCACGTCGCCTTCCGCCCCGTCGACTGCGTCCAGCATGGCTTCCAAGCCGGCATCGCCGGGGATGCGGATGAGCGCGGCCGCCGCGGCGTCCACCGTGGCGGAATCGTTCAACCACTCCGCGATCGCGGGGACTTGGTCCTCCGTTCCGCACAGGCCGAGCAGATAAAGCGCCTCGTGCATGACCCGGCTGGACTGGTCTTCATCGAGCAACGCCGCAAGGGCTTCCGCCATGGCGGCCTGCTCGGCGTCGTCAGCCTCGGGCCGGGCGCTGTGGTGGACCATGTTGCGCAGGCTCCACTTGGCGGCGATGTAAACGTTGCGGTTGTCGTGATCAAACAGGGCCGTCACGGGTCCCACCGCTTCGGGGCCAAATGCGGCGGCATGGTTGCGCGCCTTCAACCGTTCGGAGCCATCATCGGACGCCAGCATCTCAACAAGTTCGTCCACGCTGAGGTGCGCATCCGCCACGGCGCTTTGAGCGGCGAACACCGCCAGCCCGCAGCCGATGGCCATCATCACTACACGCATTGGTTTCGTCATTGTTTTCTTCCTCCGCTTGTTATACGCGCCACGGGCCGCGGCCAGATTCACGCAACAGGAACCGGTTGGCTTCCTCGTCGCCCACTACTTGCTCGTTTTCGGGATCCCATTCAATGGGACGCCCCAGCCGGTAGGCCGCGTTGCCCAGAATGGAGTACGAGGCAATCCGATGGCTGGCTTCGATGGGCATAATGGGTTCTTCCCGGCTCTTGACGCAATCCAGGAAGTTCCGCCGGTTGCCCGGAGCGCCATTCAGTTCGGTGCGTTGCGCTTGGAATCCGCCGGCGGGCGCTTCGTATTCCTCGGCCTCGCGCAGGGGCCACGCCCGGCCGCCGATGTCGCCGCCGTCCACGGCGAGGCTTGCACGCGTGCCGTGGTAGATGCCGCCGTACGGCCGCTCCTGGTCTGGACTTTGGGGATCAAAACCGGGCTGGCGCCAATGCACGACAAGATCGCGATGCGCGAATTCCCACGTCACGGACATGGTGGTCGGGCAGTCGTAATTGCCGTGCTCCGGCGCGTGGCCGGTGGCCGTGATCTTGGTCGGACCGGTATCGTCCAGACCCAGGAACCAACTCAGCACGTTGAGCTGGTGCGTGCCCCGGTCGAAGATCATGCCGCCGCCGAAGTCCAGAAAATGCCGCCACGATCCGTGATAATAGTCAGGGTTGTGGGGCCGCCAACGCGCTGGTCCCAGCCACATATCCCAGTCGAAGTGATCGGGCTCGGGCTGGTCTTGGCTGCCGCCGCCCACGTTGTTCTCGTAGTGCCAGAGGTCCACCTGCTGAATCTTGCCCAGTTCGCCATTGCGGATGAACTCGCAGATCGAGGGGAAGCGGTTCAGGCAACGGCCCTGGCTGCCCACCTGAACAATGCGGCCGTACTTGCGGGTCGCATTGACCATGGCTTGGCCTTCGGGAATGGTGCCACATGCCGCCTTTTCGACGTAAACGTCCTTGCCCGCTTGACAGGCGTGCACTGTTTGGACCGCGTGCCAGTGACACGGCGTGCCAAACATCACCGCATCGATGTCATCGCGGTCCAGGATGTAGCGGTAATCGGTGTAGCTGTCGACTTCGCCGGACTCGTAATGGCTCTCCGCCGCGCCAATGCGCTGTGTGTCCACGTCGCATAGGGCGATGACACGGCAATCGTCCGCCACATCGGTGAACCACCCGCGGTGGCTATTGCCCATCCCGCCCAAACCGATGCAGCCCATGGTGATTTGATCGTTCGGCCCAGGGTTGCCGGACCGGCCGAGCACCCGCGAGGGCACAATCAGTGGCGCGGCGGCCGCCGCGCCCGCCGCCAGAAAATGGCGCCGAGATATCTTGCTCATACAAATTCCCTCCAACATACTGTAAGCTACTCGTGTGCCTGGAGACCTCTCCAGGCGCGGATTAGCTTATACCTTATGGCCCCTTCCAAACAAGCCAGTTGAATCGTTTCCCAACACCGGGCCGTAACGCCGGCGCCGTCACGGGAGCGTAGCGCCCGTCTCCTCGGCTGTTTCCTCCATCAAGGCCCGCAATTCCTCCACCTTATCGGGGTAGTCCTGGGCCACGTTGAAGCGTTCCATGTAGTCGCGGTCGAGATGGAACAACTCGGGTTCCCCCGTGACGAGTTGGAGTTTCCAGGGTCCCTTTCGGACAGCCTGGAGTTGGTGGTTGCGGAAGTAATGATAGATCTGGCTTGGCGAATCCTCTGTGTCTCCGCGCAACAACGGAAGCAAGTCGTTGCCGTCGATGGGCCGGTCATCCGGCACGTCCGCTCCACACGCCCGCAGGATGGTGGTGAACAGATCCATCGAGTTGGCGGGCTCTTGGATGATGCGTCCCGCCGGGACCTCGTCTGACCACCACACAATGGCGGGCACCCGCACGCCGCCTTCGTAGGTCGTTCCTTTCGCATCACGGAAGGGCCCCGGAGACCCGGCATGCCACGGTTTGTTGACGAGGCCGTCCGGCCCCTCTTGGAGCATGCGATCCGGCATGTTGATCCAGGGGCCATTGTCGCTCAGCCAAATCACCAGCGTATTGTCCGCCACGCCCGCTTCGCGCAAGGCGTTCATGACCTCGCCCGCGCTCCAGTCCAAGGCCTCGATGACGTCGCCGTACAGCCCGGCGCGCGATTGACCCCGGAACTGCTCCGCCGTGGCGAGAGGCAGATGGGGCATCGTATAAGGGAGATAGAGGAAGAAGGATTCGTCCGCGTTGTCGTGAATGAAGCGCACTGCTTCCTCGGTGTAGCGCGTCGTCAACGTATATTGGTCCACGGGATGCTCGATGGGTTCGGTGTCGCGATAGAGTTCCAACGGCCTATCCGTATTCACCCACGGCCGGATCATGTCGTTGCTGTACAGTAGTCCGAAGTATTCATCGAACCCGTGCGAGGTGGGCATGAACTCCTCCTCGGCGTGGCCGAGATGCCACTTGCCCACGCACTTCGTGCGATACCCCTCGCCTTTCAATGCGGTGGCGATGGTGATTTCCTCCGCAGGCAGCCCGTTGGCCGAATCGGGGCCGATGACCCCCGCTACCCCGCCGGGCCGCACGGGATACCGCCCAGTCAACAGCGCCGCCCGCGCCGGCGTGCAAGCCGGATTCGCGTAAAACGACGTGAACCGCGCGCCTTCCCCCGCCAACTGGTCGAGGTTTGGCGTGTGGATGGTGGGATGGCCATAACAGCTTAGGTCGCCGTAACCCGCGTCGTCCGCGAACATCAGCACGATGTTGGGCCGGTTGGTTGAACGTTCCCCGGTCTGGGCCGCCGCCCCTTGCGCGAGGAGCATCCCCGCCGTGGCCGCCGCCGAACTTGCCATGAATTGCCGCCGCGTGGTTTCCATTGTGTTGCTCCTTCCGGATTGGTTGCTTCGACTGTACTAATCGTGGCGGGGGTGAGCCATGTGTTCGGGAAAATCGCGGCGATACCGCGCGACGAGGGCGGGCACATCGTTGGACGTGATGTAGATCTTGCCCCGCACCCGCTTAATCTCGCCCGGTTCCAGGCCCGCCAGACGGAAATCGGAATGCAAACACCGCGCCACGCCTTGAAACAGCTCTTGATAGGGTTCCCACGCCGTCGCCAGAATGAGGGATTCATCCTCGCTGTAACACCCAATGAGACCCTTGCTCGGGATCACCGGATTCAACGGCCGCGGGTTCACATCGGTCTTGGCAACATGGGCGGGCCGCCACACCTGGCCCGGCGTGTACCGCGCCTCGGTCTCCCATTCGGGCGTGGGCATGCGCTCCAATTCACTTCCGATGAAAACGAAGCACTTGTGCAGATAATCCTCGGGCGACGGAATATCCGGATCCACGTAGCCCGTGAAGGGGCCAACGCGCATGCAGGGCTGCGCCCAATGCGCTTCCGAGCGCTCGTCCGTGGGATTGTGGGCTATAAGCCGAAAGTCGACCTCGTCCCTGCCCGCCGTGATCCGGTGTTGGACGATCAGGCCATCCTCCAGCGTGCACTGAAGCTCCATGCGGCGGCCATCGGGGGTGAGCGAGGCGAGTTCCGTCTCGTGAGGCACGAGCGTATGCCCGACCCAGTCCGCGTCCGTGGAGCCCGCCCGGCAGTAGGCTTCGAGATAGTTCACGCGCACTTCGCCCTCGGGGAGCTTGTCCCCTTTAATAATGAGCCAGTTATCTTCCCGCGCCAGGGTCAACCCCGCCTCGGGTTCCCATGGCTCGGCATCAACTCCGCGGCTTAAGGCCATCGCCGAGACGGCGATACCCGCCGCCAGAAACGCTCGCCGCGTCCATCCGTTTTCCGCCATGTTCTTCATCTGTTTCCCCTCCTCCATACCGATCATTACGCGCGCCATTCGCCAAGTCTAAGCAGTTACGGCGTTATTGTCAAAAGGCCGCAAGACTCGCGGCGAACGTGCATCGTCCAGTCTTGGGTGTGACCACAAGCGCCCGGGGTGGTTTAACGGCAACATGCGCGTAATCCGTTTCCGCAAGAGCGATCACGAAGCAACGATCTTCTCCGTGTAGCCAAGCAATACGATTAATGCATTCAATGATAGTTGACAGATCGGCTGTTCAACATGTAAAATTCGGGCACATATTGTAATTTGTTGGTTAGGATTTAGTTGTTAACATAAGGAGACAAAACGGTGCAGATGCGGAAAAATGGTTTTACTCTCATCGAGTTGCTGGTGGTGATCGCCATCATAGGGATTCTGGCGGCGATTCTCCTTCCGGCTCTGGCGCGGGCGCGGGAGGCGGCGCGGCGGGCGAGTTGCGCCAACAACCTGCGTCAGTTTGGCCAGATCTTTGCGATGTACGCCAACGAGACGCGCGGCGAGTATTTCCCGCCTGGCATGGACCGGTATCTGGTCGAAGCGGGCGGGGGCGTCTACGGCGGCGTACGCGGCTTCAAAGGCATTTCCATCTACCCAGATTACTGGACGGACCTTGACCTGAAGATTTGTCCTTCCGACGCGCGGCACGGAGACTTGGGTTTTGGGAATGATTTGAACACGGAGTTCCAGCGCCTGACCGAGCGAGACATTCACAAGGATCGGATATCCCGCGAGGTGCAGGACGCATTTCTGTCCTGGCCCATCTCGTATCTTTACCTTGCTCACGCGACCCGAACAATCTCCCAGATCTGTGAGTATGCGGGCGTGGAGCACGAACTCTGGAACAAGGTGGAGTCCTTGGCGTGGAGCGGGGCCCAGATTCATGAGAGAGGCGCGCCCCAGGAGTGGGACTTCATTCGCGGCTATGGCGCGCCTACCGTTGCCCAAGCAGGGCGGCGGGGCTTCGACGACGTTCAGGCGGCCTGGTTGCGGCCCGATAACCGTTTCTTCGACTCGACCCAGTACAATCTTGACGATGATGGCTCGCCCTTGCCGGACACCTATCCCCGCCTGCGCGATGGCATTGAGCGATTCTTCATCACGGACATTAACAACCCCGCGGCGGGGGCGGCTGCTCAAAGCCAGATAGCCGTGATGTTTGACGCATGGGCCACACGGGAAATGGAGCTGCATGGCGGCAGTCCGCACATGGGCGGCGACCAAGGGGGCACCATGGCCCAATTCAACCATGTGCCGAGTGGCAGTAATGTGCTTTTCATGGATGGCCACGTGTCCTTCACCCGGTACAACGAAGCGTATCCGATTCAGTGGTTGGACCCGAATACACACCCCGTCCCCCGAGCGGCCGGCACGCAAGCCCACACCACGATTCCCGTCCTTGGTGGTTGGGGTTAACGTGACCATTCCGGCTGTTTGATGAGCATCGGCATGTGACGAACTGAACGGCAACGCAATGGCCGGTCTGGTGGTCCCTTCAGGGGCCAGTGGACCGGCCGTTTTCTGTATAGTGCGATTAGTCAACTGATACTCTCGAAAACGGTGAGCACCCCTATCCAACGGCCGGCGTGGCGGTGTGTCAAGCGCTTCCGGCCAATGGATTTGTTTGACAGTCCGCGCTTAGCAACGTAGAATGGCATTGGTTAGTTGATGGTTTCCTGGCGTTTACAATAGGAAGAGAGGCCGACATGCGTAGCCAAGTGTGTCCGCATTGCGGAAATCAGCGTCTGGCCACGGCCCGTGTTCCCAAGGACGTGGTGGTGGTCCTTCCGTGTCCGTCTTGCCACGAATGGGTGGTGATGTTTCGGGGCAAGGCTATTGCCCTGAGCCGGGATGTCATCGTGAACGGGACGTTCGAGGAGAAGAAGGAACACATCGCGGAGATTATCGCGGAGTTCCTTGATCCCGGCATGTTTCCCTCCTCCGCGCAGGAACTTGAGGACCTCGCCAATGGTTTCGCCAAGCAGCAAGAAGACAGCGAGGATGACGCTGGCGAGGATGGCGGACAAACCGGGGGGGATATGCCCGAAGAGCACCCCATATCCCAGCGGGAGCTTGAGGAGTTTGTCAAGGTTGAGTTGGACTTGATTGACGATCCCAGTTACTTCCGCCGGCATTTCGGCAATTGACCCCGCCCGTTCGCGCCGGAGGGCTCATGCCACGGGCGTGTGCCGGTGTTTCGGCGCGGACGTTGAGGGTCCGTCTTTATCCTTGGCCGCGAGTTGCGGTTCGCATGGTTCTTCGTCTTTTTCGCGGCGCGTTGCACCGCCCCCACCAGTTTCTTTCTCACCGCGCCGGCTTCCGTTCCTTCCACGCAACGCTTGGTTGTCCGTGGCTCTAAACGCATGGAGTACGTGGTCTTCGCATGGCGCATCTCCACCGGTTTCACATTCCCGAGGGTTTCCGCGCGGGCGTCCCGTGCGAGTTGCCTGCCGGTGAGGCCCATCATGCGCGGCGGGTGGTGCGGCTGCATGCCGGGGACGAAGTGGCGTTGTTCGACGGGGCCGGCCTGGAGGGCGAAGGGCGGGTCGCGCACATCGACAAGCGCTCCGTGCGAATCGAAGTGGACGCCACGGCCAGGCGAGACGCGCCCCCGGCCCGCCTTACCTTGGCGCAGGCCTGTTTGAACCGCGAAGCCCCAATGGAAGAGCTTATCCACCATGGAACCGCGCTTGGGGTCACGCGGTTCGCCTTTTTTCGCGGCGATCACTCCGAGCGTCCGCCGAAACGGCCGGACAAATGGGAACGCTGGGCCGTGGAGGCATGCAAACAGTGTGGACGGCCATGGCTTCCGGAATTCGCCTATCACGAGACCCTTGGAGACGCGCTGCGCCGCGAGGCTTCCCCCTGCTTTTTCGCGGAGCCCGGCGGGAGCGGCGCGCCATCCCCCGTTGACGCGGCTACGCTTATTGTCGGGCCGGAAGGCGGCCTGAGCGAGGCCGAGTTGGACTTGGCGCGCCGATCGGGCGCGCAGGCATTGAGCTTGGGTCCCCACACGCTGCGCTCCGAACTAGCCGCCATCGTGGGGAGCACGGTGTTGCTCGGGGCCATGGACGCCTTGGGGCCTCGGTAGCGGCGGGGGCGCCGTTTTCGTTTTGTTTGGGGGGCGGGGTATCGTGTATAAGGAACTCCACGGATTTGGCGAACGTTAATGCAAAGGCAAGGAGATTACCCGGCTTATGAGTTCGGATTGCATCTTCTGCAAGATTCTTCAGGGGGAAATCCCCTCGACGGAAGTCTATTCCGACGAGACGTTTTATGCGTTTCGAGATATCAATCCCGGCGCGCCAACCCACATCCTTGTCATTCCCCGGGAACACATTCCCGCGATCACGGATGCGGGGGAGGAGCACGCGGAGTTGCTGGGCCAGATGTTGCTTCGGGCCAACGCTATCGCGCGCGAGGAAGGTTTGCCCGAGAATGGCTTCCGGTATGTGTTGAATTGTGGGGAGTGGGGGGGGCAAACCGTGTTTCACATCCACTTGCACATCCTCGGCGGACGTCCCCTGGGGTGGCCTCCGGGTTAGGCGGAGCCGGAAACCATGACCACGATCAACACGGATACGCGACTCTGCGGGGTTATCGGCAATCCTGTCGCTCACTCCCTTTCTCCGTTGATGCACAATAGCGCCTTCGAGGCCATTGGCGCGAACTACGTCTATCTCGCCTTCCGCGTGGAAGACGTGGCGGGGTGTCTGGCGGGCATGCGCGCGATTCCGTCGTTCCGGGGACTAAGCGTGACGATTCCGCACAAGTTGGCCGTCATGGCGCACCTCGACGTTATCGAGCCCATGGCGCAACATATCGGAAGCGTGAACACCGTCGTCCACGAAGAGAACCGTCTCGTGGGATTCTCGACCGACGGCCCCGGCGCGTTACAGGCAATGAAGGAGACGGGGGTTGAAACGGCGGGCGAGCATGTCGCGCTTCTGGGCACGGGCGGCGCCGTGCGCGCGGTGGCTTTCGCCATGGCGGAGATGGGCCGGGCCGCCTCGGTCACCATTCTCGGCCGCACCTCGGCCAAGGTGGACGCGCTTGTCCAGGATATCCGCGCGAAGACCTCGGCGGACGTGCGGGGCGGCAGTCTTGAGACAGACAGAGAAGCCGCGCTTCAGCAATGCGCGATCATTATCCAAGGCACTCCCGTGGGCATGGAGCCCGATGTGGAGGCCAGTATTGTCCCGAGTGATCTCCTGCGGCCGGAGCACGTGGTGTTTGATATGGTGTACCGGCCCCATTGGACGCGGCTGCTGCGCGACGCTCATGCCAAGGGATGCCGGCTTGTTTTTGGCATTGACATGTTGGTGTATCAGGCCGTGCTGCAGTTCGAACGCTGGACGGGGTTTGAAGCGCCCGCGGACGTGATGAGGAAGAACGCGTACGAAGCATTGGGGTGTGAGGCGCCGTGAATCTGGTTCTCATTGGTTACCGGGGAACAGGAAAGTCGGCCGTGGCGGCGCACTTGGCTAGGGCCACGGGAAGACGGGTTATCTCCACGGATGCCGAAATCGAGGCGCGCCTGGGCCGGAGCATCGCCGAGTATGTGGCCGAAGAGGGCTGGCCCGCGTTTCGCGATGTGGAGACGGAAGTGATTCGTTGGGCGGCCGCCCAGGACGGGCTTGTGATCGATACGGGCGGCGGTGCGCCGGAACGGGAAGAGAATGTGGCGGCCTTGCGCGAGAATGGGGTGGTCATGTGGCTAACAGCCTCCGAACAGACCATCGCGCGGCGCATTAGGAACGCGGCCAACCGTCCTTCGCTTACAGGCCAGGGTTCGTTCCTCGACGAGATTGGCGCCGTGCTTGCCCGGCGGAATCCGCTTTACGCCGCCGCCGCGGACTACAGCGTGGCCACCGGCGCGCGAACGCCAGCGGAGGTGGCGCGGGCGGTGCTCAAGATAGCAGGCGAGGCGCTATAAGGCGCGCTGGAAACGCATAACGTGACCGTGCTAGTTTGAACGCGCGCCCGGGACTCGGGTGACGCGAACACATATTCCGAATGGAGGGAGTACAGATGAAGAAATTTTTCTTGAGAACCATGACCCTGCTTGCGGCGCTGCTGTTGTTTGTGGCGCCCGCCATGGCGAGTGATCCCATTGACGCCCTAATCGTGGATGGCCGGAACAATCACGACTGGGAGGCCACCACGCCGCTGATGGAACAGATTCTCGCGAACACCGGCCGCTTCAGCGTTGACGTTGCGACGGCTGGCGATGTGTCGGAGTTCCGGCCGGCTTTTGCCGATTACCAAGTTGTGGTGCTTAACTACAACGGCGAATCGTGGCCGGAGGAAACGCGGCAGGACTTCGTGGAGTACGTTGACGGCGGGGGGGGCGTTGTCGTGGTTCACGCCGCCAACAACTCCTTCCCGGGATGGGAGGAGTACAATCGCATTATCGGTCTTGGTGGCTGGGGCGGCCGCGATGAGGGACACGGCCCCTATGTCTACTACAACGAGGATGAGGAACTCGTTCGAGACGACAGCCCGGGGCGTGGGGGCGCACATGGTCCGCAGAAAGAGTTCGCGCTGCGGGTCCGCCAACCCGGTCATCCGATCATGGCGGGTTTCCCCGAGAGCTGGATGCATCCCCAGGACGAGATCTACAACAGGCTCCGGGGACCGGCGGAGAACCTCACCATTCTCGCCACGGCGTGGACCGATCATTCCGAGCGGCATGAACCGCAGTTCATGACGATTGAGTACGGTGAGGGCCGGGTGTTTCATACTCCCCTTGGTCACGGCGTCGAGGCATTTCAAGGCCTTGGCTTCCAGGCCGCCTTCCAGCGTGGCGCCGAGTGGGCCGCAACGGGCGAGGTGTCCATTCCCGCGCCAGACCCGGAAGAGTTGCCCGCGGAGGGTGATCCGGCCACGCGCAATCCCGCCGATATCCCTTTGCTTGACGAGGCCGCGGAAGAAAGGGACCGGCCCCACGTGGTGTTCGTGACGGGTGACGAGGAGTACCGCTCGGAAGAGAGCATGCCGATGCTGGCGCAGATCCTTAACGCGCATCACGGTTTCGAGGTCACCGTCTGCTACGCGCTGACCGGCGGCGTGATCGACCCCAACCAGAGCGAGAACATCGAGGGGCTGGAGGTATTGGAAGACGCCGACATGATGGTGATGTACACCCGCTTCCGCCGCCTGCCCGATGAGCAGCTTCAGTACATCGTGGATTTCGCGGAATCGGGCCGGCCCATGGCGGGATTCCGCACCGCGACGCACGCGTTCCGGTACGGCGGCGACCATCCCAATCACCACATGGATGACGAATGGCCGCACCAGGTCTTTGGCTTGCCTTGGATCAGCCATCACGGCGGCGACAACTCCACCGATGTGTTCCTTGTGGAGGATCGCGCGGATCATCCCATCTTGAATGGAGTCGAACCGTTTCACGTCCGAAGCTGGCTTTACCATTCCGAGGGGCACTTGCACGAAAACGTGGAGCCCTTGTTGTACGGCCAGTCCGTCGAGGGACCCGAGCCCGGCGGGGACCACTTCGGCGATCCCCATGCCGTCGCCTGGACCCACACCTACGAAGGCGAGCAAGGCGAGAGCCGCGTCTTCTTCACCACGCTTGGACATCCCTTCGACTTCTTCGAAGAGCCCATGCGCAAGCTATCCGTCAATGGGATCTTCTGGGCGCTGGGCATGGAAGACGAGATTCCCGAGGATGGTTTGACGGTGGATTTCGTGCACGAGTACGACCCCAACGACGCTGGTTTTGGGGATCAGTATAAGCCGGACATGGGGCCCGAGGACATTCCTCTGGGCGAGTAAGTATCAAGGAGAGTCAAGACAGAGATTCCGATCTCTCGCGGGACATGGCCTTTGCAGGGGGCTATGTCCCGCTTTTTCGTTTGACGCTGAAACGCGAAAGGCGTTCCCCGATGGGTGCGGGCGCAACGTTGCCGCCTTGCCGGCATTCGCGCCTCCTCTGAACGGCCGAGCCATGACATGAAGAATCCCCAACGGCGATTGAAGAAACTATGGACCAATTGCGGTGAGCTGGATTATAATCAATCTCATCTAGCGCGATTCTGAATTCGGTTTGCGTCATTTCGATGTGGAAAGGCTGTGTGTCCCATGTGTGGGGGTTCGGTCTTTCTCCAACAACCGCGGTGAGCTGGAACTCAGGGGGATACACGATATGAGCATGGATACGGCGCCTGGCAAACAGCGCGAAGAACAGACGGGAACGCAGTGTGGAGGGTCCGCCGCCGAAGGATCGTGTCTTGCGCGGCGGCGGTTTCTCCTGACGGCTGGCGTGGGTTTGGGGTTGAGCTTGGCCAGTGGGACAGCCGTGGGCGAAGACAATCCCGAGCAATCGGCGGGCGAGTTCGAGATCTATGACGAAGCCACTCGACTGGAACTCGGGGAGGAGCCCGAAGCGATACTTGAGAGAGCCCATGAGCTTGGGGAACAGTACCACCGGGAGTACGGGGGATGCGCCCGTTGCACGGTGAAGGCTCTTCAAGATGCGTTGGACATGGTCCCCGACCACCCCGGTTTGTTCCGCGCGGCCACGTGCCTTGATGCGGGCGCGGCGCCAGGCCGGGAGCTGAGCTGCGGCTGCTTTACGGGCGCAGGCATCGTGATTGGGTACATATGCGGCGGCGAGAACTTCGCGAGCCGGGCCTTGGCCCACCGCCTCATTCAGAAGCTGGCCGCGCGCTTCCAAGACAACTGGGGAACGGTCCTGTGCAGGGACGCCCTTGACCATGGGAACTGTAGCGACCTGGTGGGACTCACCGCGCGCTGGACGGCGGAGATCCTTCTGGAACAGTTCACGGATTACACGCCGAGTTAACCCGAAACGAGCGGTCACGGGGAGGGCTTTTGTTCTCTCCCCAACAAAGAAGGATGTAGTCCCATGACGAAAGACAATGAACGGCTCGAGGTCCAAGGCGGCCCGGTCACACGGCGCCAGTTCTTGAACCGGGCGGGGATGGCGGCGGTGGGGGCGGGGCTCATGGCGCAAGCGGGTTGGCGCCCAGCGGCCGCCGAGAGCGCCGGCCGGCCGTTGCCCACGCGCGTATTGGGGCGCACTGGCGAGGAGGTTTCCATACTGGGCCTGGGAACCGCCCCCGTTGGGGAAGGTCCGCCGGATGTGGAGCAAGCGCAACGGGTGTTCGCCGCCGCCATGGATCGTGGGGTGAACTACATTGACACCGCCCGCATCTATGGCAATGCCGAGGAAGCCCTTGGCAAGTTGATTCCGGATCGGCGCGATGATTTGTTCTTGGCCACGAAGTGCTGGACCGACACGGCCGCCCGGGCCGAGGAGTCGCTGGATGAATCGCTTAGGCTATTGAATACCGACTACGTCGACCTCTGCCACATCCATCACATTGGGGGGAAGAATGTCGATCAGGTGTTGGCGGACGACGGGATTCTGGAGTATCTGGTCAAGCAGAAGGAGGCTGGGAAGATTCGTTTCATTGGGCTTTCCGGTCACGCGCGAAGCTCGCGTTTTTTGAGCGTGTTGGAGACGGACCAGATTGACGTGGTCATGATGGTGCTGAACTACGCCGACCGGAACATCTACGAGTTCGAAAACGAAGTCTTGCCTGCCTGCCGCGAGCGCAACGTGGGCGTGGTGGCCATGAAGGCATTCGCCGGTATTCGAGGCGGGTTCCCTTATCACTCAAGGGCCTATGTGGGGTGCCCCACCCATCCCGACTACTTGCAACGGGCCTTGGGATACGCCCTTGACCTGGAAGGCGTGGCGTGCGCGGTGGTGGGACCGTACAACGTGGAGCAGGCCATCGACAATGTGGAGATGGCGCTGGCGTATGAACCGCTTTCCGAAACGGAGCGCGCTGAGATCATTGAGTACGGCGAGCGGCTCGCCCAGGAGCTTGGTCCCCGTTATGGCGAAGTGAGTTAAGAAACCGGTTCGCCTTGTCTCCGGGTTCACACGGGAGCGGGACAGCCAAGGAAAAGGAGTAACCATGCATCGTAGAACGTTTTTGCTGGGGGCTTCCAGTATCCCCGCGGCGTTGGCCTTGGGCGGATATCCTGCCCAGGCCAACGCCCAAGGCGTTGCCGGGCTTCGCGCCGGAGATACGTACGTGGAGCCTGAGCGGGACATCCCCGTGCGGGAAATGGTGGACGTGCTGGTGTGCGGCTCCGGGCCGGCGGGGATATGCGCGGGGGTCGCGGCGGCGCGGGCCGGGGCGAGTGTGCGTGTCATCGAGGACAACGGGTGCCTCGGGGGTATCTGGACCTCCGGGCTGTTAAGCTGGATATATCCCGTGGACAACAAGCCCATTCAAGAATTGCGGGCGCGCCTGGAGGGCATGGGGTGGGCGCATCAATACGCTCGCAATCTTGCCTATCATCCCGAGGCCATGAAAGTCGCCTTGGAGGACATGTGCCGCGAGGAAGGGATCGCGGTCCGGTTGCATTCGCGCATTACGGCCACCGTGAAGGACGAGGACGAGCGAGTTCGCATGGTGGTCACGGAATCGAAGTCCGGCAGGGAGGCCTGGCCCGCCAAGGTGTTCATTGACTGCACCGGGGATGGCGATGTCGCGGCCTTCGCGGGATGCCGTTATGAGATGGGGGACCCCGAGGATGGCAGGACGCAACCCTGGAGCATGCTGGCCGTCGTCACGGGGATTGACGCCGGGGAAGTGAGGCCCTACGTGCGGGAATTGGGCGAGGAAGCCGGCGAGCGTCCGATTCAGAATCTGCTGGACGCGATTGAGGAGGGCGGCGTCTCACCATCGTATCGTGGCCCGCGCCTTTTCTATCTGCGGGACGACATGTTCATGTTGATGGCCAACCACGAGTACGGGGGCTCCGTCACGAACGCCGACGAAATCACCCACGGAACCATGCAAGGCCGGCGCGAGGTGTGGGACATTGTGAAGGCATTGCGAAGCCTGGGTCATCCATGGGACAACCTGCGCCTCGCCGCCACCGCCGAACACATCGGGATACGCGAGGGGCGGCGTATCCGCGGGCGCTACATCGTGACGCGGGAAGACCTCGAGAACGGGACGAGGCACGAGGACGCCGTGTGCGAGGCGCGTCATGGGGTAAACGTGCACAATCTGTGGCCGCCCGATGATCGGGAAGGCCGGCCCCACTACCGGGTGTCCGTCGATGCGTACGACATCCCGTTCCGCGCGCTCATCGCGGCGGACGTGGAAGGGTTGCTGATGGCGGGCCGTTGCATCAGCGGCGATTTCCATGCTCACGGAAGCTACCGGATCACGGGCTACTCGGCCCAGCTTGGTCAGGCCGCGGGCGTTGGGGCCGCGCTGGCCGCGGCGAACGATGTGCTGCCCCAGGCGCTGGAGTGGGGGGATGTCGAAGCGGCGATTGGGAGCGTGCAGAGCGGCGAATAGCCCCTCATTCGCGCGGCGGAGATTTGCGCGCGTGAGCTTGGAACATGAGCGTGATGTTGTACGGAGCGCGTCCGGTGTCATGAGGCGGGAACATCACTGCGCGGGCGATCCCGAAGGCGTCGAATCCCGGGGAGTTCTCTCGAACGGCGGCTCGCCGGACGCGCTCTTCATGATGGATCGCGGGCGGTAGTGAACACGTGATTTGATCATCGCTTCCGTCTTTTGTATAGTCCCCGATTGACGCATGATCATGGCCGCGTGATCCGCGCGTTTCCGTGCAACTTCCGAACAAGGCAGGGGGCCGCCGCACCTACGTTTGTTAAGCAGCAGCGATGGGGGCGCCCGCGCTTAATCCACAGATAGTCATCACGGGTGGGGAAACACCACAAGGAGATTCCGAACATGGCGAAAAAGAGGGTCTATTTCTTTGGCGGAGGGAAAGCCGAAGGCCGGGGAAACATGCGTGAGTTGTTGGGTGGCAAGGGAGCCAATCTCGCCGAAATGGCGAACATCGGCGTTCCCGTGCCGGCCGGGTTTACAATCACGACCGAGATGTGCACGGAGTATTACGAGAGCGGCGGCAAGCTTTCGAAGCCGTTGATGGAGGAGATCGAAAAAGCGCTGCGCAAAGTCGAGCGCGCGATGAAGAAGAAGTTTGGCGATCCCAAGAATCCGCTGCTGGTTTCGGTCCGGTCGGGCGCACGGGACTCCATGCCGGGTATGATGGAGACCGTGTTGAACGTGGGGTTGTCGCCCGACACCCTGCCGGGCCTCATCGAAAAGACTGGCGACGAGCGCTTCGCCTACGACGCCTACCGCCGCCTCATCACCATGTACGCCGACGTCGTCATGGAGAAGGCGAAAGGAATCGAGTTGCCCGAGGGCGAGACGGTGCGCGAGAGACTCGACCACGCCATGGAGTCCATGAAACACCGCAAGGGCGTGACCGAGGACGTGGACCTTGACGCGGACGACCTCAAGAAGCTTTGCGATCAGTTCAAGGACATCGTCCAAGAAACGTTGGGCGAATCCTTCCCCGATGATCCCATGGAGCAGTTAACGGGCGCCGTCCGGGCGGTGTTCCAATCTTGGTTTGGCAAGCGCGCGGTGCATTACCGCCGCATCGAAAGCATTCCCGAGGAGTGGGGCACGGCGGTTAACGTGCAGGCCATGGTGTTTGGGAACATGGGCGACAACTCCGCCACCGGCGTGGCGTTCACGCGCAATCCCGCCACCGGCGAGGACCAGTTCTACGGTGAATGGCTGGTGAACGCGCAGGGCGAGGACGTGGTGGCCGGCATCCGGACTCCCTATCCTTTGAACAAGGCCAGCCAATCCGACAACAACAAGCATCTTCCCACGCTCCACCAGACCATGGCGGAAGTCTACAAGGAGCTGGAGAAGATCCGGACTAAGCTCGAGAAGCATTACAAGGATATGCAGGACATTGAGTTCACCATTGAGGAAGGTGAACTCTGGATGCTGCAAACCCGTTCGGGCAAGCGCACAGGCGTGGCCGCCATCCGCATCGCCGTTGAGATGTGCGAGAAGAAACTCATTGATCAGAACACGGCGATTAAGCGCGTGAAGCCCGCTCAGCTCGACGAACTCTTGCACCCCATGCTGGATCCCAAGGCCGAAGAGAAGGCCCACGAGTTGGCCACGGGCCTGCCCGCGGGTCCGGGCGGCGGCGTGGGACAAGCCGTGTTCACGGCCGACGATGCCGCGGAGTGGGCCAAGGAAGGCAAGCCGGTGGTGCTGGTGCGAAACGAGACCTCGCCCGAGGATGTGCACGGCATGCACGTGGCGGAGGCCATCATCACCGCCAAGGGCGGCATGACCAGCCACGCCGCGTTGGTGGCGCGTGGGTGGGGTAAGTGCTGCGTGGTCGGCGCCGCGGCGCTTGACATCGACGCGCGCAAGAAGGAATTGCGCGTGGACGGTCAAGTGATCAAGCAGGGCGACTGGCTCTCCATTAACGGTACGCGGGGCCGCATTTACGCGGACAAGGTGGGTGTGCTTCCGGCGGATCCCGCCCGCAACCGCTACTACAAGAGGCTGATGAAGTGGGTTGACGAGGTTCGCCAGCTTAATGTCCGGACCAATGCCGAGACGGCCGAGGACGCCGAGCAAGCGCTTTCCTTCAACGCGGAGGGCATCGGCCTGGCGCGGACCGAGCACATGTTCTTTGATCCCCAACGGATTGTGCATGTGCGTGAGATGATCCTGGCGGACGATGAAGCGACCCGGCGGAACGCGCTCATGAAGCTGCTTCCGTATCAGAAGGAGGACTTCAAGGAAATCCTGCGGGCGATGAAGAACAAGCCCGTCACGATCCGCCTGCTGGATCCGCCGCTGCACGAGTTCCTCACATTGGATGACAAACAGGTCGAGGGCTTGTCCCAGCAGATTAATGTGCCTGTCGAGAAGATCAAGACGCGGATGACGCAGCTTCACGAATTGAACCCCATGCTGGGGCATCGCGGCTGCCGCCTTGGCATCGCCTACCCCGAGATCACCGAGATGCAGGTGCGGGCGATTCTGGAAGCGACGGCGGAATTGACCAAGGATCGCGTGCGGGTGTTCCCCGAGATCATGATCCCGCTGGTGGGCCACGAGAACGAGTTCAACAACCAAGAAGAACTGGTTCGCCGGGTGGCCGATGACGTGGCCAAGCAATACAACGCCAAACTGAATTACATGGTCGGCACGATGATCGAGGTGCCCCGGGCTTGTCTCGTGGCGGACAAGATCGCCGAGCGCGCCGAGTTCTTCAGCTTCGGCACCAACGACCTGACGCAAATGGGCTTTGGCTTCTCCCGCGACGACATCGGCGGGTTCCTGCCCTACTACGTTGAGCAGAAGATCCTTCCGGACGATCCGTTCCAGAGTCTGGACCAGGAAGGGATTGGGCAACTGGTGCGTATGGCCGTCGAAAAAGGCCGGGCTACCAAGCCTGAACTCAAGCTCGGCATCTGCGGCGAGCACGGCGGCGATCCCGACTCCGTCATCTTCTGTCACAACGTCGGCCTGGATTACGTGAGCTGTAGCCCGTTCCGCGTGCCCATCGCCCGTTTGGCGGCGGCTCATGCGGCGCTCGACAATCCGCGCAAGAAGGGCGGCGCTCAAGCCGCCGCGAGCAAGACCGCGGCGAAGACCAAGTCGCCGGCCAAGAGCAAGACTTCGGCCAAGAAGAAGAGCGCCGCGAAGAAGTAACGCTTCCAAGCGCTACAATTCCGTGGCAAGGACGAGCCTCCGGTGGACGTGTTCCGCCGGAGGCCTTCTTCCTTTTGGGTGGGCCGGACAAAGAGGGCGGTGTTAACCGGTGTTGGGATTGCTTTCCTTGTCTTGGCCGGGCGGCGGGATATCAACCATGGGGAGTCCGCTGGGATAGGTGCGGAAGGAGGATTTCTGTATGGCTTGGCGAAGCTGCGCGTTGACGGTCGAGATGCGCTTGACGGCGTCGCTAATGCTGTCGAGTGCGGCGTATACCTCGTCGGGCAGTTCGCGCTCCGTGGCGATAAGGTCCACCGATCCCATTATGGTTTGAAGGGGACTGTTCACCTCGTGGTTGAAGGAGACCGCCATCGCCACCGCGGTTCGCAGATGCTCGTTGTGCACCCGTTCTCCGTGGGCGTGGGCCACCTCCAAGGCGACCGAGGCCACGTTGGCCATATCCGAGAGGAGGCCTTCGTCGTGTTCGGTGAAGCCGCCCTGCTTGCGATCAAACACGCCGAGAACGCCCACGATTTCGCCCCGAATGCGCAATGGCGCCCCAGCGGCGTTGCCCACCGTTTGAAAGACTGCGTTCGTGGAATCAGGCAATTCCGCGGGCTGGTTGGCGAAAAGAGGTCCTGGCGCATTGAGGATATGCTCAAACAAGGCCCGGAAAGGGGGCGTCTCGACGTCGTCCGCGGCGGCGAACCCGTGAACGGCGTGGCATTTCAGGGTGTCGCCGGCTGTTTCGCGCACACAGACCACGCTTCGCCTGCAAGACAGCACATGCGCCATCCACACGGCCAGGCGATCCAGCATCTCCTCTTGCTCTAACTGACTGATGAGGTCGGTCAACACCTTCTGCGTCGCGTGGATCTCGGAGGCGCGGCGTTCCGCGTTGCGTTGGGCCGCGCGTTCCGCGGTGAGGTTCACGCCCACCCAAACCCCAAGATTGCCCTGGTCCGCGGGAAAGACGTTGTATTGAAGAATTTGGGGATGGCCTTGGGCGTCGGTGAGCGTCAACTCCTGCTTCTCCACCGTCTCACCCTTGCGAATCCGCGCTACCCATTCGGCGGGGGAACCGGCGCGTTCCTCCGATGGAAAGAAGCACTCCAAGACCGGCTTGCCCAATACATCCTTGGCGGGCCAGCCGGTAAGTTCTTGCAGGGCGTGGTTCCATAGCCACACCCGGCCCTCCAGATCAAATCCCATCATCGGCACGGGCGCGCGCGTGGCCAAGTGGCGGAACCGTTGGTCGGCCCGTTCCCGCCGCTGCCGTTCCAGGACGCCATGCAGACAGGTCCCGAGGTGGTAGGCCACGGTCATGAAGAAGTCCTTGTCATCTTCATCCAGCGGCCGGCGCCCGCTCTTGTTGTTCACGTTGAGGACGCCAAGCACCTTGCCTCCGTGCAGGATGGGTGCGCTCAAGGCTGTGTCCGTCGTGTAGCGGTTGGCCTGGTCCGGCGCGGTGAAGCGTTGATCCTGGCTAAGGTTGCGGACCAAGATGGGCTTGCCTTCACGGGCCGCATGACGGCTGATGGCGTTTGCGTCCGGCGGCACGGTCTCACCGATGAGTTCGCGCGGCAGACCCACGGCGGCTTGCAGATAGAGTTCGCCTCCGCCGTTCGCCATCTGTATGGAGACGATCCCCACGCTCGCCCGTTCGTGGATGAGTGTGACGGCGCGGTTACATAACGCGTCTAGCCCGCCCGCTTCCGCCGCGGCCAAGGCCAACTCCTTGAGCAACTCCAACTGGTCCGCGCGTTGGCCTGCTTTGCGCCGTTCCGCCTCCGCCTCGAGGCTGGCCTCGCCCAA